>WFQV01000427.1 GCA_015486905.1 Melioribacteraceae bacterium
ACGCAGTTTGTCCATCACGTTGAGTTCACAATTTTGATACCTTCGGCATATTTAATCTATTCCCTATTTTTTTTCTAAAAAATTTCGAGGGAATCCAAAAAGCTTAATTATGCTATTGCAAGGAGTAAAGCGATGTGTTAAACTCCCGAATAAACTTGGTTGTTGGATGATTGCATGGATGGATGATTGGATGTTTTGATTGTTGGCAACCTGTCATTGCGAGTCCCGCCCTGTCAGGGCGTGGCAATCGGTTAGCAAAGCTACAGATTGCTTCGTCGTTCGCAAGCTCACTCCTCGCAATGACGAGCTTTTAAGAATTAAGAATGAAAAATTAAAAATGAAGAATTGTGAAATATTATTTATCTCTAAATGTTAGCGTCATCGGTACGCCCTGAAAACCAAAGCGTTCACGGATTATCCTTTCCACAAAGCGTCGGTATGAATCGGGAATGTATTTGGAATTGTTCGCAAAAAGAAGGAAAATCGGGTATTTCTCTCCAACCTGGGTTAAATATTTTATTTTTACTTCCTTCCCTGTCGGGGTTGCGGGAGGGGGAGTTTTGGCAAGCTCGGGTAAAATAACATCGTTTAATCTTTTCGTGTCTATTTTTTTCTTCCTCTCGGATTGAATCCTCTTAGCCAAGTCTATTAACTTAAACAACCTCTGCTTAGTAAGAGCCGAAATAAAAATAACCGGTGCGTAATTAACCGGTCCCAATTTGGTTAATATTTCTTTCTCGAACTTTGCCGCCGTATTTGAATCCTTTTCAAATAAATCCCATTTATTTACCGCAATAATTAAACCTTTCCGCCTTCTCACGGCTTCATCCAGAATTTTCAAATCCTGCTTTTCAACTCCCGAGGTTGCGTCAATCATTACAACTGCCACATCCGAATCGGCTAGGGCACGCAAAGTGCGAACGGTGGAATAAAATTCAATGTTCTCTCTTACTTTGGATTTCTTTCTCAGTCCGGCGGTATCCACAAGAACAATCTCTTCACCGTAATATTTCAATACGCTGTTAATGCTGTCCCGCGTTGTGCCGGGAATGTCGGTCACAATGCTTCTGTCGTGGCCCAGCAAAGCGTTGGTTAAAGATGACTTGCCCACATTAGGTTTGCCTACAATTGCAATTCTGAGCCTTTGTTCTTCTTCTCTTTCTTCCTGAGGGAATTGTAGTCCGGTAAGCAGGTCATCTAAAAAATTGCCGATGTTCCTGCCGTGCAAAGCAGAGATGTCGTAAACCCTCTCTATTCCCATGCTGTAAAATTCCGATGCATTCAAACCTATTTGGGGATTATCGGATTTATTCACAAGCACGAAAACCGGCTTGCGTGAAAAATGAAGACGTTTGCCTATCTCTTCGTCAATCGGTGTAATACCGGATTTGGCATCAACAAGAAAAATGATTGCATCCGCTTCGTCTATTGCAATGTCAATCTGCTCGCGGATTACAACATCGAAGAGTTCGTCGGAATCTGGGACGTAGCCGCCGGTGTCAATCAATTGAAAATTTCTACCGTTCCATTCCACCTCGCCGTAAACCCTGTCCCGCGTAACGCCGCTAACGTCGTCAACAATTGAACTTTTGCTTCTTGTCAAGCGGTTGAACAGAGTCGATTTCCCCACGTTGGGTCTTCCGACAATTACAACCAAAGGTAACTTCATTTTAAAAATTCACTTTAATATTTAATTCCGGATAGTAAAAATAAGCAAATCCGAGATTAGCTTTCTTGAGCGTAACCTTGCTCTCTATTTTTTTGTTGAATTTATTTGCAGACCAGGCAGATTCCACAGCGCTAATCACGTGGTTAACAATCACAATTACAACTGCAGTGTTCATTACATTGTAGAATGAATTTGCCTTGCCGCGCATATCGGAATAGTGATGATAACGCGGTGTAACATCGTCACCGTATTTGAACGGCGTGTGCTCGTTTCCGAAATCATCCCAGCCGGGATTGAACTGTGGATATTTGCCAATCATTTCGTAGTACTGCTGTTCACCGAAGTGGGCCAACTGATGTGAATAATAGCCGCCTATATCACTTTCCAATTTGTTTAGCACGGCCCAATTTACTTGAGTCTGAGCCGGGTCGGTAAATAAATTCGAATAATCATTTTCATCCAAAGAACCGTTAAGCGTCTTAAGATTTGTAATTGTCCAGAGTGCGTAACGCGCTACCGACCAATGCTTCTGTGCGTACTTCTCAAAAATTGCCGTCTCGTCGTCGCCCTTCTTGTCGTAAATAACACCTACCGTAATTGCCGCAACTTCGGCACTAAAAAATAAAATACTTTTAAGATAATCACCGTTGTAAAATTGACCCGCACCAGGCATAAAAGCCGAAAGACCGGCAGCAATGAAAACCGATTTCTTGCTTGCCGTGGTTTCCTCTGATTGTTGATTAAAATTATGAAGCGCTTTTTCAATTGAAATTTGTGAATCCAATTTTAGGTTTCCGCTCAAGTTGTTGCTTTTTAATTGAGCAAAAACAGAAGCGGAAAAGAGCGTAGCTATTAAAAATATTTTTAACTTCATTTTTGTTTATCCTCACAAACTAAAATCGAATAATATTCCGCCGTAAAATCTCCATTCTTTCCCGTAGGTAACGTTCTCACCGAAAATATTCCTTGTAAATCTATCGAATGAATAAGCAGCATTAAAGAAAACACTCGTCGGAAAGATGTAAAAAGAAATCATTTTAATTCTTAATCCTATTCCGGCTCCCTTCTTGAAATCCTGCCAGCCTGGGAACCTGCCTGTCCATGCATTTCCAACATCACCAAAAACAGAGAAGTAAATTTTGTCCAAGTAAATATGCCCCAAACGTGCGTCGATGTTTTTAAACAACGGGAAGCGGTAAGTTAAATTTAGCCAACCGACTTTATTACCGCTGAGCGCGTAAAAGGGGTAGCACTTCATCCCCACTAATCCGCCCAAATAAAAATCGAAGAAGTTCGGGACGGATTTTCCGAGAATTGCACCACCGCGGAAACGAAAGCTGAGAGTTTGGTGCCGTGCTACCGACAAATACTCTTTCCAATTTAATTCCACGCGATTGAAATCGTAGCGCCGGTAAAGGGGGACTAACACACCGTCTTCAATTTTATACTGACTGTCGGGGTTGTATTTGTCAAAGTCGTAAGAATACTTAAACTCAACTTCCCTGCCAACGGGGTTAATATCCGAGTCAACATTCGGCGTTAAACCTTTGTAATCGTACTTAAGCTGTAAGCTTCTTCCGATGAAATACTCGTCACTCATGCTCGGGTAAAGTGTAGTTGTGTGTGGAATAATGAAACTTCCCAACGCTGCAGTGTAACGGCTGAAAGAAAATCTGAATTCCAAATTGTGGCCCCGCCCTATTATTCTTTGCTTTGCGGCGAAATCAACCTCGAAAAGATTGTAAGTAACATTTGTCGGCACAATGTAATCCGGGCGGTTCGGGTCGAAAACAATCTGAACATCGGTCTTTCTGCTAACGCTAAAAAGCTCAAGCGAAAGTTGAGGTTTTAAGCCGAGAGCGTAAAGCATCGGCACTCTATCGTTGTACTGAAGCATTAGGAACAAATCCCTTTCCATTCTTCTATTGATTGACCCGCCTCCGAAAATGCTGTACCTATTAAGCATATCTGAGGAAGTGAAATAGACACCGGGCTTTATTTTGTCCAATCCTTTATTGGAAGTATTGTAATTGTCGTAACGCACGAATGGAAAGAAACTCATTTGTGTAAATGCCCCTCCGTACTTTTTCACCTTGTAATTCGGAATATCGTAATCGTTAAAATGTCTCAGTGAGTCAATTTCGGCTTTAGTGAAATCGCCATTTGGTTTGTCGTGCCCTAAAGGCGGATTGTTGCGCCAAACGTAATGAGCTGAAGTATCAACCTTAGCTTGTTCCTCGGGTTTGATTAAAAATATCTTGTAACCTTTTGAAGTGTAGCCTGCGTAGGCAATGCGTCCGTCTTTGTAAGCATCGGGCATAAAGGCACCGCCAATAGCGTTTGTAAGTTGCTTTGTCTTACCGCTTTGCAAGTCGTATTCGTAAATGTTAAATATTCCGGTTTTGTCGCAGGAGAAATAAATCTTACCGTTTTTTTCAACCGGATTACGCTCGTCATACTTTGCATGCATTATTAGTTCAAAATTTGAACCGTTTGTGTCAACGCGTCCGATATCCCGCCCGACGTGGTAAGAATAGTCGAAGAGTATGTAAGAATCATCCTCGCTGAACTTTGGATTGTAAACCTGCTCGCCGTTCTCGAAGAAAGTAATCCGCTTGAAGTTTTTCCCGTCGATATTGACTATCCCCAAGTTCGAAGTTCCGTCCTTCTGAAAGACAAAAACCACTTTCTTACCGTCGTGGGAAAGTGAAGGATTGTTAGCACGCAATCCGTGCGTCAGCCTTTTCTCATCCTTTGTTTTCAAATCGTAAACGTAAAGGTCGTGAATGTTAATCCAGTTCTTATTATTGTCGGAAAGTTTGGCGTAAAGAATTTTGTTGGTATCCGGCAAAACGGAGAAAGTCGAATGCACGTCATTAATGAGAAGCTTCTCTTTCCCGGTTTTTAAGTCGTATTGGTAAAGGCTTGAGAGAGAAAGATAGTCCTGTGACTTATTCGAAACGTAGTAAATCTTTTTCCCGTCTTTGGAAAATACTGGGTAGAAGTTTCCAAATCCTTCCTTAATTATTTCCTTGCCTTCAACCAAATTTTCCAATACCTTTTTACTTCTCTTCCCGTAATCCTTTTTAACGAAGGAGCTCCACTCGTTGTAAATTTGGTTTCCGTCTTTTCCAAGCACATCTTCGAAAGCCGCATCGATTGTAAAATTTTTAATTACACCCAGCCTTTCGGAAATCAACCGCAGTTTGTCCTCTCCGTATTTTTGAGAGATGTAGCGGACGAGTGCAAAGCCGGAGTTGTAAACCGATTCGTTACCGAGACTTGTTTTACTGAACACGCCCATTTGGTTCCACGTAAGCATATCATTATCTAATGCGTAGCAGCGGAGAATCATATCCCTGTGCGTGTCCCAATCGTCGTAGTGAAAATCTTTTCGCATATATTGAGCCGTGCCTTCGGCAAACCAGGAAGGCACGTTAACCATTGCAATGGGGTAAGAAGCAATTACATTAGGGAATCCGTAAAGGATGTCGGGGCGTCGTTTGTCCTCGTAATTCATAAATTGGAGATAGAAAGCCGGTATGCGGCGTGTCATTTTCATCGAAGATTGAATTTGCACCATGTGTGTAAATTCGTGGGAGATTACATTACGCAGCCAATTGTGCGCACCACGTAGTTCAAAATCGAGAGCGGAAGCCCAAATCTCAATCTTGTTGTCGAAGAAATACGTTGCCCCGTTCGAATAATCGTCAATGTCTTTAATTACAAAATGAACTATTCCAGGGTCATATTTGTAAAGTCTTATTAAAGGAACTGCAACTTCGTCGGCTATCTTTGCAACCAGCCTTGCGGTGCGTTCCGCCCCTTCGTGGAAATGCACTTCCACATGCTTACCTTTAATTGTGTACCAATTGTATTCGGGGTGATATCTGTCCCACTGTGCAAAAACTGCAACAGAGGAAATCAACAACAACAAAAATATTTTACGCATCATAACCAACTAAATTAATGAATCACTGCAATTTTAATTATTTTGTAAGCGGACTTGCCCGAAAGGCTTGTAACATTAATGTGAGCAAAGTAAACTCCGCTTTGAACATTACTTACGTTCCACGTAATCTCACTTGCAAAACCGCCTTTAGCTTGTGTGGTAATTTTCTTAACTATCTCACCCGACAAATCCATTATTGTAATTTCAATTTTGGAATCTTCGTTTACAAAATAACGGATGTGAGTCTCGCCTCCGTAAACCGGATTAGGCCAATTGTAGGCTTCGGAGAGTGGGAAAAATTCTTTGCTCGTTCCGCCTGAAGAGGGTGCTTCCAAGAAACCGGAGTTTTCCGCACCTCCGCCGTCTGTACTCCAGTAAATTTTCGGAGCGGGTAATGCCAACCAAGCGAACTTAACATGAGTAATTAATCCTGTTGTTGTCATTTGAAAAACCGCCGGTGTTTCGGGTTTGCTTAAAGAAGGGCTGTAATCGTCGGACAAAGCAAACGGTAAAGTTTCACCGTTGGAAACCGTGTAAGGGAAGTTTTTCAAAAGCGAACCGGTTTTGGAATTAACCGCAAAAAGATTTCCGTTTGTATCGTAAGCTATTATCTCCGCTACGCCGTCGTTGTTTATGTCTCCCGTTCTTACTCCGCCGGTAAAGTTTGCACCGAAAGGATTTTCGTAAGGGAAATTTTCCGCAACCGCACCGGTTAATGTGAGAGCGTAAATTTTTACTCCGCTCGCATAAACAATGTAATTGTTACCGTCCTTCAGTAAATCTCCGAAAGCAAAATCGGAAACGCCGGAAGCAATTTTTTTAAAATCAAAATCGTTGCCGGACATCCAAAGATTTCCGCCCTTTGTTTCGGCAATTAAAATCAGAACGCCGTCCTTTCTTTGAGTGAAACCGATTTTCTCAACTTCCTCACCCGCCGGAAGATTAAATTTGTTACCGTGATTATTTGCCAAAGCATTCCCGGAAGCAACAAGCACATAACCCGCACCGACTGCTATTTTTGTAACGGGTGTACCGTCAAAATATTTTTCACTTCCTTTGTAAGTCAGGCTGCCGTTTGCATTCAAATCGAAAATGTTTAAGTTCCCTTTCGCATCACCCGCCAAAAGTTTTACACTTTTGTCTTTCTTAAAAACCGGCGGGGATGTAATAATTTCCGCATTGGAAAATGTGGAAACAACTTTGTTTTCCTTTATTGAAAAAATATTTATTCGATTTTCTATAAATCCTGCTACAAGATAATCCGCGTTGTTAAAGGAAACTGCCGCCAAGCCCGTACCGGCAAATTTGCCGTGATTAAACACGGAGCCGGGGAAATCCACTTGCACTAATGAGGAGTCGTCCGTGAAAAATACGTCTGTCTTTAAGCCGCCAACCGGAAGCGGAAGCAGAGAAGCGACATCCCCGGAAGGCTTGTACTCAAAGCTCTGCTTGCCTTCAACAATTCCCGAGCCGAAGCTCAAATTGAAACTCATCTCTTTGGAATTCTCTGAGAAATCGGAAAATGTAATTAAACTGGAACCACCGTAATTGGAATTTGTGTTAGGCTTTGTGTCCGGTGCAAATTTGTTTTTGTAAAGCTTGGAAGGATTTCCTTTGTACCAGAAGTCTGTTTTTTCACCTTCGCCCACTACAACGTCGCCGAAAATAGTTTGGAACTCTACCCCAATATCTTGGATGCCGTCGGCTTCCTCCAAGTAGATGCCACGATGTTCGGGATTTGCATTTATTCTGTTGTCGGCAATATTATCTTTAATTACCTTTTCGTCGATGTGCCAAATTAAAATACCGCTTCCCGGAAGTGCCCAGTCGTATTCGTCAACAGAAGTTACTACGCCGTAAAGAGCGGAGACATCAAAACTGTAAAACCCTTGCCCGTCACCGGCAAAGTTTTTCTTCTCCGTCCTTCCGTAACGCCAAATATTTAATAAAGCTCCGTCGCCGTTTACGTCTCTTTGTCTGTTTTCGACTAAAAAATATTCCTCGGCATTTATCGGTATCTTGTAAATTGTTTGATTCTCCGAACCATCTGCCGAGGCAATTACTTTCACGTCATTAATGTTAGAGTTAAGCACTTTAGGTTTTACCCAGCCGAGGTAAATTTTCTCCCATGCTGAAGGCATTGGAGGGAAACATCCTCCGTAAGCAAAAATCGACTGCCCGTCCATTAGACCTAAGCGCCCGATTGCCGTCTTGCCCGTTTGCGTGTCGTACAAATCCGGCAAGCCCAAATAGGAGCCAATCATTGAAACCAGCAGACCGTTAATTGAAAGCTGTACAAGAGAAGTTCCGTTGAGTGTGCTTGACTCCCGTGATTCGGTCTCCGGCATAATGGCAGAATTTTTAATTTTAAAATTTCCGTTGTTTACGCGGAAACCTTCAAAGAAACTTCCGAAAATGTGTTTGAGGGA
>WFQV01000428.1 GCA_015486905.1 Melioribacteraceae bacterium
GGCATTTATGTTTGGTTCGTTTGCCAAAGATAACGCAGATGAAAATTCTGATATTGATATTGCCATAATCTTGAAAGAGTACAAGGATTTTTTTGAAACCCAATTAGAATTAATGAAGATAAGAAGAAGAGTAGATTTAAGAATTGAACCGCATTTAATATTGAAAGAGGATTTTGTCGAGGAAAATCCACTGGCAAAAGAGATTTTGAAAAACGGGATTGAGCTTAACAATAATGGGAAAAACGAGAAGGATTTTTTAACAGTTAAAACCGGTGAATCTGCCTAATAAAAAAGAAGAGAATTAAATCCGAAAATTTCCGGAACTAAAATCATCAGAGGGAAAAGGGCACGCCTCGAAGGACGTGCTTAATTCAGTCTCCAAATTAAATTTTAAAGTCTTAAATTTCCTCCTCAACCTCCAATTCCATTCTCAGCATTGCGGCGCCGAGAGTTTTACCCTGTGCGTCGTGCTTAAGTGAAATTGTTCCACCCCCGCCGAGTGTATTGTGCAAAAGAAAATTCAACGCTCGTATGTTCGGCAGTTCAAAGCGTTCCACTTCCCCGAGGCAGATTCCTTCGAAATGTTTTTTTACTCTTTCCGCCGTTAAATATTTTCGAATTATTTCGTAGCCTTTATCGTCGTAAGCAACTACGCCAACGTTAGCGGCATCTCCTTTGTCTCCGCTGCGGGCATGGGCAATGTCTTTCAAATTTATTTTCATTTTACAACTCCAAAAATTTTACTTCCGGTTCAACCAATTCTTTAAGGATTAGTGCTGGCCAATAAGCGACCACTTCCTTCGGCTTCGGCGCACCTCCGGCAAAGCCTGTAACGCTGGGTGGGCCTGTTAAAATCAAAGGCGCAATTTCACGTCCGAATCTGCGAATTGATTCGTAATCGTTTCCGCGAACTGCCACTCTAAGCTCAACTTCGTTAATGTCGTCCTCGTCCAACTTTTTCGAAAGCGGTCCGTGACAGGAATCGTACCCGACAAATTCCGTTCGGATTTCCTCGAACTTGAGGCCCAGATTTTCCAAACGTTTGCGCAGAATTTTGTCCGCCGCCTTCGCTTTCTTGAGAGCGTCCGGCCAAGAGTATGTGAGCGTACCCACTGCGGAATAGCCGCTTTCGTAAGCGCAAGAAACTTTGTAGAAAGGTGTTTCCTTCTTACCTTTCACGTTGTAAACTTTCACGCGGTTTTTACCGACTTTCTCCAATTTAATCGAAGTGAAATCAGCTACACAGTCGGGCGTAATATATTCGGTCGGGTCGCCTATTTCGTAAACGAGTTGTTCGGAGATAGTGTCTATGTCCACCCGTCCGCCAAGGCTTTCATGCTTTGTGATTATTACTTCACCGTTCGGATAAGCCTCCGCAATAGGAAAGCCGATTTTCTCCATGTTCGGCACACTCTCCCAATCCGAAAGCAGATTCCCACCGGTCGATTGCGCACCACATTCTAAAATGTGTCCGGCAATCGTTCCTGCGGAGAGCAAATCGTAATCATCTTTTTCCCAGCCAAACTCGTAAATCATCGGAGCGAGTGTTAGTCCCGTATCCGTCGTTCGCCCCGTGATTACTACATCCGCACCGCCTTGCAAAGCTTCTACAATGGGGAAGGCGCCAAAGTAAACATTTGCGCTAAGCAATTTATCCTTTACTTTTAAAATAGATTCGCCTGTCTCCATATTGTTCAATTCAGAGCCGGCATCGATTATTTCATCAATTCTGTCTTTAATGTTATCTCCGACAACAACTGCTATTTTCAAATTTTTAATTCCCAATTTCCGCGCTACTTTCAGAGTTTCATTTGCACAAGCCTCGGGATTAACCCCACCTCCGTTCGTAATTATTTTAATGTTTTTCTCTTTGCACACAGGTAGAATTCTTTCCATTAAAGGGGGGATATCCCTTGCGTAACCATGCTCGGGATTTTTGTTTTTCTGCTTTTGTAAAATTGACATAGTAACTTCGGCAAGGTAATCCATTACAAGATAATCGACGTCTCCTTCCGTTACTTGCCAGTACGGTGCATCGATTAAATCTCCCCAAAAGCCCTGCCCCGAAGCAATTCTAATTTTCTCTTTCATTTTCTAATCTCCGGTAAATTCTATTTTTTCAAGTATGTAATCTACTAATTCGTGCTCACTTTTTGAACCGTCGAGCCAGTCAATTCTTTCGTCCCTTTTGAACCAAGTCAATTGCCTTTTTGCGTAGCGTCGAGTGTTCCTTTTAATTAGTTCCACCGCACGTGGCAAATCGTACTCTCCGTTTAAATAAGCAATGATTTCTTTGTACCCCACGGTGTTAAGTGCATTGCAATCGGGCGGAAAGCCCATATCAAGAATTTTCTTGACCTCCTCAACCAAACTTTTTGAAATCATTTCATCCACCCGTTTTTCAATTCTTGCGTAAAGCACTTCTCGCGGTAGTTTGATTCCAAACTGCCAAAATTTAAAATCACTCTTGCGTTTCTGCTCGCTGTGCAAATCCACAATTGACTTTCCCGTTTCAGTGAAAACTTCAATTGCCCGAATTACACGCTTCCAATTTTGAGGAAGCATAGTAGCCGCGGCTTTCGGGTCAAGCTCTTTCAGCCTTTCGTACAAAGCTTCGTTCCCTTTTCTCTTGCGAAGAGCCCAAAGATCCTCCCTCAGTTCAAAATTCGTTTCGCCCAAATCAATTATTCCGTCAATCAGAGCCTTAATGTAAAGCCCCGAGCCACCGACAACTATCGGGATTTTGCCGTGCGCAAAAAGTTTACGGATTATTTCCAAAGCCTCGTTTTCAAATTTTGAAACGTTGTAATATTCATCCGGCTCAAGGTAGTTAATAAAATAATGTTTTACTTGTTCCAATTCTTCATGTGTGGGTTTTGCTGTTCCGATATTTAAGTGTTTGAAAATCTGGCGGCTATCGGCGGAAATGATTTCCGTTTTCAACTTTTCAGCAAGGGCAAGCGCCAATGCGGTCTTTCCCGAAGCCGTGGGTCCCAAAATTACTACTACTTGCCTTTCCAACCGTCCTTACCAATAAGAGGGACAAAAGTAAAATGAGGAATTTCTTTGACGGCAAACTCCTCCTCGTTCAATTTTTTAAGTACTTTCAGCGATTGAGAATATTTGTCACCCACCGGGATTACAAGTATCCCTCCCTTTTTTAGTTGCTTTTTTAAAGAGGAAGGAATTTTAGGCGAACCTGCAGTAACTATTATTCTGTCGTAGGGAGCAAATTCATCCCAACCGAGTGTACCATCTGAACATCTTAACGCTGCGCGAATGTGAAGTTTATCGAATAGCTTTTGAGTGCAGTCGTAGATTTCTCTGTTTTTTTCAATTGAAAATACACGGCAGCCCATAGCTGCCAATATTGCCGCCTGGTAACCCGAGCCGGTTCCTATTTCAAGTACTTTTTCTTCGTTTTTAATTTCGAGTGCCTGTGTCATTACCGCAACCGTGTAAGGCTGAGAGATTGTTTGTCCCCAACCAATAGGAAGTGCAACATCATCGTAAGAATGGGGACGAATGCCTTCGGGCACAAACAGATGCCTTTCGACATCCATTAACGCTTCCAAAACTTTTTCGTCGCTAATGCCTTTTTTTCTTAAACTTTCAACTAAATCCTTTCTCTCAACCTCAAACATTTGTCTTGATTATTATGAAAAAAAAAATCGAATGAAAAATAATATTAAACCTGAGGTTAAAACTAAAAAAAATAAAATAAAATTATTGTGAAAAATGAGAAACAATATTATATTTGACATTCAAAAATTTCATTACTCTAAGGTCAGTTCTTAAAAATTTTGTAAATAAAATGCGGGAATAGCTCAGTTGGTAGAGCATCACGTTGCCAACGTGAATGTCGCGGGTTCAAGTCCCGTTTCCCGCTCTACCGTAAATTCACATAATGTGGATTTTTTTTGTTTGGATTTTACATTTTAGTACTAACTTTAATTAGGACTTAATGCAAAGTTTTTTAGTTGGCGGCGTAGTCCCGACCGCTGTCGGGATCTAAGGCGAAGGTCTGCAAAACCTTTATTCATGGGTTCGAATCCCATCGCCGCCTCAAAGGCGAAGGTCTTTAAAATGGCGGCGTAGCCAAGTGGTCTAAGGCGAAGGTCTGCAAAACCTTTATTCATGGGTTCAAATCCCATCGCCGCCTCAAAATTGAAAAATTCTTCTATTGTCCAACGTTCGGGATATTCTTCTGTCAGCATTCTAACCATATCGCTATTTGAAGTTGTTGCAAAAGGCTTATATTCATATTCTTCTTCTTTTTCTCCGCTTCTTTGAACAATCAGTCTTATCGAATCATCCATCCCTTTTAATTTATATGATGTAGTAGCTAAAGCGTATCCCG
>WFQV01000429.1 GCA_015486905.1 Melioribacteraceae bacterium
GGAAGAACCGATAGCCCACCAAGGGAGCGCCTTACTGGCAAGGAAATAATCTTGCGTGTCCTTCTTTTTACCTTTTTTGTTGCGGGAAACGTAAAGACCCAAAGCAATAATAACAATAATGTAAACAACAAATACCGCATAATCAATTGTTGAAAAGTTCATAGTTCCTTCTTGTTTAGTTTAATAAAAATTCAAGTTTCAAATTACTAATTTTAACTAAAAATTTTCCCGTTTCCACGATTCTTTTATTGCCTCTTCCAATGAAAGATAAGTCGTCATTAGTAATCTTAAATTCAACTCTTTTTTCTTCGCCGGGTCTAAGAAAAATTTTTCTGAATCTCTTTAATTGTTTATTGGGACGCGAAACAGAACCGTACAAATCGGTTAGATACAAATCCACACTTTCTTTGCCGGTTCTTTCCCCGGTGTTCTTAACAAGAACCGAGACCGTAAGAGTGTCGTTCAACTTTATTTTCTTGGGAGACAATTTCAAGTTTGTGTATTTAAAATTAGTGTAACTCAGTCCGTAACCGAACGGGTATTCGCATTCAAATTTGTTTGCGTCAAAGTTTTCCATCGGTTTATAATCATAAGTTGTAAAACCGTTGACGGATTTCGGGTAAGTGAACGGAAGTTTTCCGCTTGGATTAACTTTCCCGCTAATTACGTTCGCAATAGCTTTTCCACCTTCCATTCCGGGTAGCATTGCAAGTAAAATCCCGTCGCATTTGTTTACAATTCTGTGAAAAACCCTCGGACGGCCTTCCACAAGTACTAATATTATTGGCTTTCCGAGCTTAGCGAGTTTTTCGGCATAATCAAGTTGTATTTTGGGCAGCTCCAAATTGTTGATATTCCCTAGCGTTTCGCAATATGGCATTTCTCCAAGGCATAATACAATGACGTCCGAACTTGAAGCCTTCCGCAAAGCCTCGGCCGAATTTAAATCTTTATCGTAAGCTGTTCCCTGAATAAAAGTTACGTTCCTTTTCCCAAATTGTTCGGACAGCGCTTCCACAATCGTCAATTTGTCTTTGGGATAAAGCTCCTCGTTATTGCCTTGCCAAGTAATAGTCCAACCGCCGTTCAGAACTGAAAGTTTGTTTGCGGTTGGACCGGTAACAAAAATTTTTGTGCCCTTTTTTAATGGTAGTATTTTATCCTTATTTTTAAGCAAAATCAAAGCTTCATCGGCAGCTTGGAGATTTACTTTTTCAAATTCTCTCGAACCAAACTTTTTAAATCTACTGTAATCCGGAATAGGCTCGTCGAACAAACCCGAAGCAAATTTCGCACGCAAAATTCTTCTTACGGCGTCATCTATTCTTGATTCCGGCACACTCCCTTCCTTAACAAGTTCAAGCAAATAATTATAAAAGCTGTAATCATTTGGGACCATACTCATATCTACGCCAGCCATTACTGCCATTCGTACGGCTTCTTTCGGCGAGTCGGCAACTCTATCCCTATCATATAAGTGTTTAATATCTTCCCAGTCCGAAACAACAAATCCTTTAAAACCAAGTTCTTTTTTAAGAATTTCCGTAATAACATGATAGTTGGAATGGGTTGGAATTCCATTTATTTCCGATGAATTGATCATAACGGTCAAAACCCCGGCTTTAACGGCTTCGGCAAACGGAGGAAGAAATAGTTCACGTAGTTGCCGTTCGGGAATCCATGCAGGGGTTCTGTCTTTGCCGTTTAAAGGTACGCTGTATCCCAAGTAATGTTTCATGCAAGCAAGAACGCTGCTGTTTTCGGCTAAAGAACTATTCTGCAATCCTTCAACATAATTCTTACCCATCTCTTTGGTTAAGTAAACATCTTCTCCGAATGTTTCAAAAAAACGGGACCAGAGGGGCTGCCTTCCGAGTCCCAGAACAGGATTAAAATCCCAAGGAATTCCGGAAGCTTTGGTTTCGTAAGCTGTGATTTCAGCAACCTTGCGAACCAATTCCTTGTTCCGGGTTGAAGCCAATGCAATTGAATGTGGAAAAATAGTGGCTCCCCTTGTGTAATTCGCACCGTGAATTGCGTCCACTCCATAAAGCACAGGGATTTTAAGTCTTGTTTCTTTCAAGGCAATATCCTCAATAGACTTAATTATTTTGTGCCATGTTTTAATTCCGTTTGCCGCGCCGCCGGTATTCAAAATCGAACCGATGTGATATTTTACTATCCCTTCTCTTAATTTATTCAAATCAATCATAGGTTCGTCTTCCTCGCTCTCTCTTTTAACGAAAACTCCGAGCGTAATTTGAGTCATCTGTCCGACTTTTTCTTCAAGAGTCATTTTTTGAATTAGCTTATCAATCTTTGATTCCTCTTTCTTAGAAAATTTGATTTGAGAAAAGTTCACTAAAGAAAACAGCAGTAATATTAATATCGACTTTTTCATAAGAAATCCAATCAATTTATTATTAACATTTTTTTAGTCAGAAAAATATTCCCGCTTTTAAGCGAATAGAAATAAACCCCGCTTGAAATGTTTTCAGGATAGAATTCCACTGTGTAATTACCGGGAGGTAACTGCCGGTTAATTAAAGTTTTAATCCTTCTTCCTAAAATGTCGTAAACTGTAATTAAAACATTACGCACTCTCTTGCTTTTAGCTAAATTACCAACTAATTCTTTGTATTTAGGTATTGCATAGCGAATAGCTGTGGCGTTAGAATTGCTTTGAGTCCTTACGAAAGGATTAGGGTAATTTTGGAATAATTGAAAGCCATTATTAATTTGGGAATTAGAAGCGACATCTGATATCGTGTAAAATTCAAACCAGTTAATATTAAATCCCCCTTCAAGAGCTAAAAGTTGAATTTTAAATTTTCCTTTTTTAAGATTTACAATATCGCTAACGGTTTGCCAGTTTTGCCAACCGCCTGTAACGGGAATAGGTTTTTCCGAGACAAAAAGACTATCTACGAACAGCCCAATATTACCTTCTTTGTTAGCGCTGGCAATTCGATAATTTACAAAAAAAGTTCCGTTAAAATCTAAACTGCAATCGTACTCTAACCAATCTCCTTTATCAATCCATCCTACGTTTAATCCTCCGCCAACATCGCTTGTTTTTTCTGTTTGGATTCCATACATATCACTATAGTCTTCCGCTTGAATTATGCCTGGTATTTTGTGAATAGGCGGTAAATAGTTTAAATAATTTATTATTTCTTTCGGACCGAAATGTTCTAAAACCCCGTTATCTGCAGCTGAAATATTACCGTTTAAATATTCCAATTTAACTAAATCTCCCTTTTCTATTTGATGGGATAATTTTAGCAAAATTGTGTTTTTACTAAATTTTGAAATTTGAATATCAGAGACTTTAAAAACTTGCCCGTTTACTCTAACTTCAAAATTTGCCTTGATATTGTTGGAAAATTTAATTGCCTTATTAAAATTAATTTCAATATGCATCCCATCTTCAGTAACCATTCCCGATTGAAATTGCAAAGCCGAACCTACAGGGGAATTATCAAAGGAAGTTATTCCAAAACCATAAGGGAAAAGGGGAGCGTAATTTGAATCCCCCCAATTAATTGGAATTTGCTCCATATTTTTAGGCCAGCTTACCGGAAGATGACCGTGTGGAATGTAATCTCCAAATAAAACCTGAGCTATTCCATCGCCTTCAGTACCTGGCAACCAGGCGGCAACAAATACATCCGAGGAATGCAAAACAGGATTGATAATCATTGGTCTTCCGGAGATTAATATTGTAATAAGAGGTTTTCCCAGTTTTCTCAATCTTCTTATCATCAGAATTTGTTCACGCTCTAAAGTTAAATCCTGCCTGTCACCGCGTCCCTCGGCGTAAGGTTTTTCTCCAATAACTGCAATAATGTAATCAACTGTTGTATCCGAGGATTCACCTTTTTCGTCATAAACAATTTCAGCGTTCGGAGCTATTTTTTTTAACCCATCTAATATGGTAACGCCTTTAGTAATATTTCCGCTCCCACCCTGCCATTCAATTGTCCAACCCCCGCATTGATAGCCGAGATTGTTTGCATGTTCGCCTGCAACTAATATCTTAACATTAGATTTGGGCAAAGGAAGAACATTATCGTTTTTCTTTAAGAATACCAAAGATTCTCTAACGGCTCTTCTTGCTACTTTCCTATGCTCTTCCGAACCTACCAATGGCAGCAGAGACCTTTCGGAGAAAGGATGTTCAAAAAGCCCAAATTCAAATTTTACTTTTAAAATACGGCTTACTGCGTCATTTATTCTTAATTCGGAAACTTTACCTTGTTGAACCAATGATTTCAATGTATTAAAGAACTTAGCATATTCAATAGGGACCATAACCATATCTATCCCGGCATTTATTGCTGTTTGAACTTGGGCGGAATAATCGCCGTTTAATTGATTGATTGCAGCCCAATCGGAAACTACAAATCCTTTAAACCCCAATTCATTTTTTAAAACATCAGTAAGTAAATATTTGTTAGAATGCATTTTAACGCCATTCCAGCTACTATAAGAAGCCATAATTGTTCTAACGCCATTTTTAACAGCGGTAATATATCCGGGCAGATGAATTGCCCGGAGTTGAGCTTCCGAAAGTTCAGTGTTCCCTTGGTCCACTCCACCGGTAGTTCCGCCATCACCGAGGTAATGCTTAGCGCACGCAACAACACTTCTCCTTGAATTAAAATTTGAATTGTTTTGCAAACCCATTATTTCGGCAGAGCCAAATTTAGAAGCCTTTTCAGGCGTTTCACCAAATCCCTCGTATGTTCTTCCCCAGCGTTCGTCTCTTGGTACGGCAATGCATGGAGCGAAAGTCCAATCTATTCCTGTTGCCGCCATTTCCAGGGCTGTAATCTGTCCTTCCTGGAAAGCAAGCAATGAATCTCCTGTGGCTCCCATACCAATATTGTGAGGAAATATTACCGCTCCCACTACATTACTATGCCCGTGAACAGCGTCGATGCCGTAAATAATTGGGATTTTTAGTCTTGATTTTAAAGCTATTTGCTGTAGAGAATCGTACATATTAGCCCAATCAACGGGAAGATTTCCTGTTTGGGGATCAGAACCTCCGCCGCTTAAAATAGAACCGAGGTGATATTTTAAAATATCCTCCCAATTTTTAAGAGCACCGATATCTGCCTGGGTCATCTGCCCAATTTTTTCATCGAGAGTCATTCTATTCAATAAATCCCTAACTCTCTCATCAACGGTAGCTGTAGAATCGAGATAAACCGGCGATTGAGCCTTTACATTTACAATAGCCAATAAAACTACAAGAAATAATAACCGTATTAATTTCATACTCATCTCAAAAAATTTTACTTATTTCATGAATAGCATTTTTCTTGTAAAAAATTTTTGTCCAACATTAAGGACAAGGAAATAAACCCCTGTTGGTAAATTATCCGCATAGAATTGCAGAAAATATTTACCCGGAGGCTGATATTTGTTTACCAAAGTTTTAATTTCCCTTCCAAGCGAATCGTACACTTTTAGGACAACTTTAGAAGCAGATGCTTGAGTAAAAGCATCCCCCTTGTTTATTCCTGAAATATCGTATTTAATGTTGGTTATTTTTCCATTCCCGGAAAATTTTCCGAACGGATTGGGGTAGTTTTGATACAAATTAAAGTCCATTTTTCCCCCTATTTTCCCAACTGAGTTAACACTTTGTTGAATCTTAATACCGCTAATTAATGCAATATCCTTTAGCGGAGCAAATATTAAATCCAACAATTCATCAGCTACGTTTACTTCGAAGGAAACATTTAAAGCAGAATTTTTACCTACCTTTGCTAAAATATCCAATCCGTCAATTACCTTTTTGTTTTCAGCATAAACGTCAAAAATTCTTTTGTTTGGAGAATCCCAATATTTTTCCGCAAACATTAAAGTTACTTTGTACTTTCCATTTGGAACTTTAACTAAATACTTTGTCAATCCTTCCCTGTCGTGGAGGTAAATTTGATCCAAAGTTGTATTTTTAATATCTATTCCATTCCAATTTTTGTCCCAACCCGAAATATGCCCGTATTTTTGAGAATAATCCCAATCCAAATCATTTAAAAAACCTGACGTTGAACTTCCCCCGCAATTTATTTTGGCTGGCAAGCTAATATATTCGGCTTTGACGATAGAAACCGCTTTCAATTGAACTGTATTACCAAAAATATCTTTCACGTTCATTACAATTAAATTCGCTGTTTCGGTAGGGGTGAATCCGTCGGTTGTTAAAAAAACTTTCGAACGGTCTTCCGAGAGTTGCGCAGATATTACTTTCCCAAAAGACAAATTGTAGTTAGAAGCGGTTTCTGCAGAAGTAGAATCAAGCTCTTCGGAGAAAGCAGCTTCAATTTTACCATCCGAGAAAGCTTTTGCCCATAGTACAACCGGAGAAGAAACATCCGTGTATCCTGTATTCAACTCATCTGTAAGGCACAAAATCATTTTCCCGTTTTTAAAAACGATATTTGCCGGAAGGAAATCAACTAAATTGCCATTAAACGTATGAGTTGCTTTCTGCCATTTTCCAGAATCGAAATCGTTAAAATCATCTTTCCAATTCAATTTAAAATTATTATCCGTGCCATAGCTGCCGGCGCCCGGTGTGTAACTGTAATATTTCACCCAATCATAATAAGCAAAAGCCGGTAGGCTATAATCGTTCCAGCTTCCCACCCAATCTGCGGCATCCGAAACCCAAAGATTCATCATTATTTTTTGGGGTTTATTCAAAGTGCCCACGTGTGAATCGGTTTGCCGATAAACTTCCTTTCCATCTATAAACCACGCAACGTAAAAAGGAGTCCACTCGAAAGCATAAACGTGATAATCCGCATAAGGGTTAAATCCCGTAGGTTGATTCCTAACGTGATTGGTAATATTCGATGTTATTGTATTGAACTGAATTTGGTCGTCGTAACGCCCAATATTTTCAATATCAATTTCATTCCAATCTTTTATGTTTGAAATTTCGTGATAAGTAAAAAAAGAAGAAACCACCCCCGAACGATGCGCCGGTTTCATCCTTACCTCAAACCTTCCATATAAGTAAGTGGCTTTTGTTCTGTATTCTGCGCCTTTATATTTTTTTGCAATCAATATATGGTAGTTTGCAAATGTTGAAATTATTATCATCAGGTAAAAATATTTTTTCATTAATCAGTTCCTAAAAAAATTTTTCAATTTGCGTAACTATAGTATTGTCGCTCAAATTTTTGTTTTTTTGTCAAAAAATTTTTGCTGTAAAGTTTTTAATTCATAATTAATTCGTTGTCTCTTTGCATCTGTACCTTTGAACCATTCACTATTTACAATTCAAAAATAATCTTTCTGTGTTTAATCCGTGCAAACC
>WFQV01000430.1 GCA_015486905.1 Melioribacteraceae bacterium
ATTACAACCTAAATCCTTGTTTTTTTTGTCAAGAAATTAAAGAAAAACATTCCTGCATTTACATTTAAAAAAAAATTAGCAAAATTTTTTAATATTCTCTAATCTTTAAGTCCGAATCATAATTCTTAACCTACCTGCCAGCAGGAAGGTTCTTAATTTTTAATTCTTAATTGCGGTTTACCGCGAGGTGACATTTTCAAGAAAACAAAACTTTTAATTCTTTGAGAAAAAAGGTGTTTGAAAAAACCTCGAAGCGGTTCAATGTTTGTAGGACAAAATTCAAACTCTGAAATCCTAACCCCGAAATGGATCAAGTTTATTTTTAGCTCCGTTGACACGGGTTTTAACCCGTGCATGAGACGAATAAAAACAAAAAAAAGTTTTGGCGCGATTTTTGGCCGGCTCGTTTAGGTAAAGCAAAAAATCATGAGAAAACGTTTAAGAAGAAAATGCAACCTAAATTTTATTGCCACCAAATTTAAACATGTACAAATAGCGGCGACTCACGAGCCGACCCTACAAATTTCTGATGAACTTATTACTTTATCAAAATCATTTTTTTCACGCTCACAAAATCTCCGTCTGTGAGTCTGTAAAAATAAACTCCGCTTGTCAAATTGGTTGCGTTGAACTGCAAGGGATAACTCCCCGGCGCTTGTTGTTTGTTTACAAGCGTGGCTACTTCACGTCCTAAAACATCGTAAACTTTCAAAGTTACAATGGCATTTTCATTTCGACCGGAGCTTGAGATTTCTTCACGACTTTGGCGGGATAAATGTTCGCTTAGCTTGGGTTTGAAATGACAGATGCTGGGATACTGTAATTTATTGTGTTTGTAGGATTTCCCGAAGGGACGGCCTAGTCGAAAGGATTCGGATAGTAAAATGGGCGACTTGAAAACTGCCATTACTACTTTTAGCGGGCTGTTTTGCTCACTTTTCTACGTACAGTACTCTAAAAGTCTTCCAATTCAGATATTTTTACATCGTTTATTCGATTAAAATGCTTCTTATTCAAGGTTAATAAAGGGACGTTAAATTCAATGGATGTAGCCGCAATAAAAATATCTCTAAATTCAATCAATTGATTCTCAGCTTTTAAGTTTTTGTAAATTTCAGCAGAAATTTGAGCTGTTTCAAAACCAAAGGGGATTATCTCAAACCATTTAAGCAGTTTTAGTAAGTCATTTTTATGAATATCTGTTAAAGCTCCGGCATACAACTCAAATACAGTTATTGTTGAAATCTGAACGTTAAATCCCGCCTCTTTAACTTTCCATAAGTTAGTTGCTTGTTTATTTTGTTTTCGTAAAAAATCAATTATTATTGTCGTATCAATTAAAATGTCTCTATCGTCCATTTGTCGATTTTACCCCCTGAGGTGTTTTGTAGATGATCCCACGTGGATATTTCAAGAAAATCTTTTTTCCAATTATCATCTTTTTTATTTTTTGTTTTTTCCCTTATTGCTTTCATTATTTTTTCTTCAAGAGCGATTAATTCCTCGATACTCAAATATGGTAATTTCTCTTCAATGTTATTTAACGAAACTAATTTCATATTAGTTCTCCCTTTCTACCTATTATTCATTTATCTTTCACAATATAACAATTGATAAAGAAGTTGTCAAATAAAATTTTAACCTATTCCTTCGTAAAGGGAGGCTCTAAAGTAGCCCATACAATTTATTGGTGAACTGTTGTCTATTTCATCAAAATCATTTTCTTTATTGCAGCAAAATCCCCGGCGGAAAGTCTGTAAAAATATATTCCGTTGCTTAGTTTGCTTGCATCAAATTTAACGGAGTAATTACCCGAGGCTTGTTCTTCATTTACAATCGTGGCCACTTCCCGTCCAAGAACATTCGGATTCGGAATGACAGATGAAGGCACGACAACCGGGAAGAACAACTACGGATTTAAAGTTCAAAGGGAAAAGTGTTCGGGGAAAAATAGGTTTTGTAAACGGACATGGCAACAGTGATTCTACGAAGAAATATTCTTTTGCGGATGAAAATCCGACAAGCAGAAATATTTAATACAGACTGAAACAAATTGATAACGACAGTTCGTTTGAATATTCGAGTGTTTTAAAAATTGAGGCAAATAATGTTCCGACGAAACACTTATGGGAGCAGAACTATCCTAATCCGTTAACTTGGAAATGAAGTTTGTAATTCCAAGGCTGCTTCTTTTGCGATTTTTTCATCCGCTTCGACAAATTTAGCGAAATAGTAAGCCGAGATAGTTCCTTGCCTTTACTATCCTATGATTGGGTAGTTCAAGTTCACTCCTCCGGTTTAATTTTTATTCATTAAAAATTTTTTAAATATTTTAGCAATTTTCCTATGTCCCATATTTGAAAAATGAATTCCATCTCCGAATAAATACAGCTCCTTCCCACCCTGAAATTCATCGCTATTTAAAACATCAAATACTTGGATATTTTCTTCTCTTAATTCTGAAGAAATAATTGACTGCGGTTTTGTTTGCGCCGGATTATTTTGTCGTAGTTGATATTCATAAGGAAGCAATATTACTGTAAAACTAATATTATTTTCATCCAAGATTTTCTTAATGTCAATTAAGTTTGATATTGCTTTTTGAAAATCATTGTTCGATAAATTATAAAACCGTTCGTCGTATAAATAATATGCTTTCGGTCTGTCGGTAAAAGTTTCTTTCAATAGATGATATAACTTTGAATTCTTTCTAAAAAACGAGTTAATTTCCCCGACAAAATTTGATTTGCTAATGCCGGGTAAATCTAAAGAATCGTAATCTGAATAAACGTCATTCAAACACCAAAACAAATAGACGGAACTAATACCAAGTTTGTTTCTATCAACGGCAATTAATTTTTTCACAACGTTCAGATAATCCTTATTTGAATAACCGATTAGTGAAGGATTTAAAATTTCAACGTCGCTTAAATCGGAACTTATTCTGCCGGCAAACGTAGAATCGTTTTTAACGCCGATACCCATAGTAACCGAGTCGCCGAGAAAAAGCCATTTCTTTTTTGTTTTCTTCTTGCGATTTGATTTGCCGTATTTCCAAAAACCGATGGAATCGACATATTTAATCGCGCCGTTGCTAAGCCCGTACGCGTTTGGAACTAATCCGGGCGAATCGAAATAAACGCTATCCCTAAGCAACGTCAATTCCGTTCCCGAAAGATGAATATCGGTAAAAAAAAGCCTGGTTAAAAACTCAGCGCCGATAAACAACAAAAATACGATTGCGATATTATACAAAATAATTTTTATGTATTTCAACGAATTACTTTATTATGAGCATTTTCCTCAATTTATTTGTTTTTTGATAAGTTAAAATATAAAAATAAATTCCCGAACTGATATTTTCAGCATTGAATTTAACAAAGTAATTTCCCGGCGCTTGTTCTTCATTTACAAGAGTCGCTACTTCCCGACCGAGAATGTCGTAAACTCTCAATGTTACATTTGTGTTGTCATTTCGACCAGAAAGAGAAATCTTTGTAGATTCCTCACCCCTTCGGGGATTCGGAATGACAGTACTTGCCGGGATTGAATATTTTATTACCGTTGTAAGATTGAAAGGATTCGGATAATTTTGAGTTAATTTAAATTTAGTTGGTAACTCGGAATTTAAGTTAACTTCCACAACATCAGAATACTCAAACCCGCCGTCAATGTCTATCTGTTTTAATCTGTATTTAACAGTGCCTCTTAGTTCATCGGTATCAACAAATCTATAATCTTTCGGAGAGTTACTGTTTCCGTGTCCTGCAATAAATCCTATTTCCTCCCAGCTACTTTGAACTTTTAACTTTTTCCTTTGAACTTGAAACCCGTAGTTATTTACTTCCGTTGCAGTAACCCAGTAAATCTCAACATTATTCCCTTTAACAGCAGCTGTAAAAGACTTTAACTCGACAGGAAGAGGGGAATTGTTACTTGCCATAACATATTCACTAAAACCTGTAACTCCATCATACTCAAGCCAGTCGTCACTTTGATTGCCTGTGGTTCCATTATCATGATAGGTTAAAGTTCCAACCAAACTAAAATCTTCCTTCCCAAAATTTTCTCTTTTATATAATTTAACATTCGAAGCTCCTTCAGCTACAGAATTTTCGGGAAGATCCGAGACATAAAATTTTAAGTTTGCATCTATTGCCGTAATACCATTTCCTTTAGTAAAATGCCAGCCAAATTTACTTATGTGAGATTCCGAAATGCCCCCTACATGTTTAGGACCTTTGCCTTTGTAGAATTTTACCTTGAAATTATCGCTCCCAGATATAGAATTAACTTTCATCTTAAATCCGGTATGAGAAGAAGTAAAATCATATTCACCTGTCGCATCAACGGATTTTTCATCGTCATTTTCAGGATAATTACCAGGCGTAGTATCGTCGGCGTTAGCGCTTTCAATTGTCCATTCGCTTGAAATCCAAGTCACATTAGCTTGAGTAACGCTGGATTTCCTGTAAGCTCTGCTATCCTTGTATTCCCATGGTTTTCCCGTACCGTCTTCATCTATTACGCCATAAGCATCGACAAGTGCTCCCGATGAATGATTACCTCCTTTATAAAGGAAATAGCCGTCGTTTCCGTTGCCGGTTATATTGCCGCTTGTAAAATCGGGATCGAATCCGTATGCAGTGTTAAAATTACTCTGATTATAGGCAATAACTTTTGCTTCGCTTGCCTTGATAGTTCCGGTTAATTGAAAATCGGCCCAACTGCTACTGCTACCATTTGCTTGGCGGGACAAATACCACTTATCTTTAGATAAATTTATATCCGAGTTACCAACATTGTAAATCTCGACAAATTTAGCGTAAGAACTGTCATGTGGATCCGCTATTTCGGAAATAATTAAGTATTCATGAGATTGTTCCGGTGTTGTGGCACTATCACTCGGCACCGTTCCGTCTGTTTTGTAATCTATATGAGAACCTGAATTTGTATAAGGATAAATTTTAAAATAATAAGTAGTTGATGCTGAGAGCCCTATCCAAGAATAAGAAGTTGTTCCGTGCTCAACATTTTTTGCGCCTGAACCATCCGAAAGGTTGGTATCGTCCGATTCCTCGGTTCCATCTGTTGGGTCTGTTATTGATAAACTTGTACCTGCTTTAATTAAATAACCGTCCGGCACTACAGTGCCGTCGTTTTCTGTCCAGCTTAAATTTATTTGAGAAGAACTTGCAGCCGTTGCGTTAAATCCGTTAACGTGATTCGAAGGCTCTGCCTTTGCAGTTGTAGCATTTGTTTTAACGCCGGAGGAATAATTGTTTGAACCGTCAACAGACCAGGCTTTGTAATAATAAGCTGTATTTGAGCTCAACCCAGAATGATTATACGAAGCTCCGTTGCCATTATAAATAATAGTTCCGCCTCCTGAAAGCGTTGAACCAACTGTATATGAAGTACCATCAGAAGGAGTACCAAATGCATCTGTTGTATTATATGCAATCATTACATTATTGTGGCTGGTGTTCTGACGCCACGATAAATCGATGTTATCGCTACCGCCTGCCGAAGCGGAAAAGTTAGAGGGATTCGCAACGCTGCCTGCAAGGGTCCCTTCCAATTTTATATTATCAATCCTAACGCCCCTTGTTCCGCTTGAAGGAGTCCGCACCCATCTGATTTTTAGTTGGGTAGTATTTATTGTTCCAATATTATATGTTTGCGTAACAAGACTGGTTGTAGTATTTGAAGTAGTAAACGTACCTGCGTTAAAAGTAGCGCCATTATCTTTAGATAAATCAACAGTACAAGTCGGATGAGTTCCATTACCATAAGATTTAATTTGAAATGTCAATATAAGATCTGTGTAACTTGAAACATCATAAGTGGTTGAAATAATTGATTCCCCCTTTCCGTCTTTATCGAGGAGCCAATATCCACTTTTTTGAATTGGTTGCCCACCATTATCTGTGAATGTCCACTCCGCAGTTGCAGCAGAGCAATCATTAGTAAATATTGTTGTTTGTGCCTGTAAAATTCCTCCAAATAAAAAAACGACAAAAAAAGTAAATATTTCCCTCATAGCATTTGCCCTTTATTTTGTTAATATAAACCAGAGGTTTGTTTTATAAATTATTTTTACTCTTTTGAAAGTTTAACAAAATTTTTTAAAATATGCAAGTTGAAACATTGTTGAAAATGGATAGTTTATTTGGAGTTTGCAGGAAGAAAGGCAAAAAGTCAAACTTTGTTGAAAATATTTTATTAAGGACTTCGTCAAAAACATTAAGTACCCTTAGATTGATTAAAATGCTGGCATCATCTGAGTGGAATTTGAAAAAGTTAGCCGAAAAATTGAACGCTAAATTTTTGTGGCTTTTCAAGAATTTCTTTTACGGAGCTTTCAAAGAATGTTTTTTCTTCAATTTGTCTCTAATTCCGATTTCGTAAGGAGCGACTAACTAATTATATTACCTTGATTCGGTTACATTTTTATTTGACTTAACGAGACGATTTTGGGTTACCTTTTATTTTGACTTAACACGTACGTAAACTCATCTAATGAAAAACATTCATCAGGTAAGATTTAAAGCAAAAAAAGGAAGCATTTCTGCTTCCTTTCATTTTTCTTGCGGAGAGGGCGGGATTCGAACCCGCGGTACCCGGTTAAGAGTACGACGGTTTAGCAAACCGTTGGTTTCAGCCACTCACCCACCTCTCCATCTGCAGCTGAATTTTAAAATTAAAAATTGTACTTAAAATATAATGAATATTTCAAAGTTAAAAAAGACATTATTGGTTAACTTGGCTAAGGTGGGAGACGAATCTCTGCCACGGCGGGGCTTCACTGCTTCTGCTGTCTGTCGCAGTCCGCAATAACAAGTCGGCGCAATCTGTAATTAATTCTGCAGTTAAAAAATTGCTTTTGGCTTCAGTCAACTTTTCTGTATGTTCCAGTTAACTCTGCCAGCTGCCTCTTTAATTCGGAAGAGGGATTGCTGGATGATTGGATGATTGGATATTGAGCCGTCATTGCGATTCCATAGTATACTTGGGAATGCGGACAATCCATCCATCCAACCATCCATTCATCCAGTCATGTATCCTTATCGCGGCAAAGTCGGCAACCAATTTCCCAATTTCAATTATTACAAAAAGTTTAAAATATTTTGACAAAAAAAAACGTAGATTTGATTGAGGATACTATAAAGAAAGGCAACCGAGAATGGAAAAAGCTCAAACTTGGTTGCCTTGAAAACAGCACGCAATAGAAGTGCGGTGTCTTTGTTTTTTAACGATAAAATTTGTATCTGTTGTCAACTATATCGGAGTTCTCTTTAACTTTCTCCAGCCATTGGGAGTACATCCTTGCTCTTTTTGCTTGAAGTAATTCGTCCCTAATTGTATTAAACTGAATCGAATAACTGGTCGAATCGAACTTAGTACGGTCGGTTACTCTAAAGAGATATCCTCCCCGATTTCCCTTAATGGCATCAGAAAGTGTATTAAGTTTTGCGGTCAATGCATATTCGGTAAGTTTGGGTTCCATCCCGATTCCCGGAATAGCTTTGCCGTGTGTAAAGTTTTGTGCTTTGCTGATAATTGCTTGGGGGTAAACCTTTTTTGCAATCATCAAATCGCTATTGTTACCAATTTTAGCTCTTATTTGTTTTGCAATTTCGTAAGCCCCTTCTCTTTTCTTCTCACGTTTCACCCAATACTCAATACTTTTTTTAACCTTTTCAAACGGTTTGAAGCCTGCTTTAATTTCATTTGAAACAATTGCAACCACATAGCCTGCAGGTACTTTGAACACATCGCTAACGTCCCCGACGCTGTTGTCGAAAGCAAAATGGATAAGAGCTTTGTTTGCTCCGAGTCCCGGGATAGTGGAGGAGTTGATTTTAAACGGCGGTGTTTCCGAAATTTTGTAATGAACCAAGTTTGCTTCTTTTACAAAATCGTTCTTTTTGGCAAGATAAGAAAAATCGCCGGCATCGTTATAAATCTTATCCGTCGTTGTGCCCGAGGGTTCGATTTTATTAACTATTTTTTCAACTACAAATTTGTATTTGGTTTTACCCGTTACTTTAATAATATGGTAGCCGTATCTCGTTTTAACGGGTCTAAGAATTTTCCCCACTCTGCCGCTGAAGGCTGCTTTTTCGAAAGGCTTGACCATTTGACCCTTACCAAACCAGCCGAGGTCGCCACCGCGTACGGCGCTTCCCTTATCGGCAGATTTCTCTTTTGCAAGTTTTGCAAAATCGGCACCTTTCAACAATTGCTTGTAAATATTCTCGGCTTCTTTCTTAGCCGCCGCATCGCCTTTATTACTGCTTATTAAAATGTGGGAAGCCCTTACAAATTCATCTTTCCCGCGGAATTTATTGTCCACTTTATATAACACGTAACCTTGGAAAGTAAGTTTGGGACCGATTAAATCCCCCGCTTTGGCTTTAAGAATGTCGCCGGCAATTGGTTCGGGAATTTGATTTATTGTTACCGTGTCCACTTTGAAAGGTTCATCGGAATAAATATTCACATATGTTTTAAAAGCGCTCGTGTCGCTTTTAGCCTTTTGTGCTATGGCGAGCAAATTTTTGAATATTGCCAAGGAGTCTTCTTTAGAAGCCTGATTACGAAACAGTACGTATTTTAATTGTCTTTGTGCTTCCACTTTGTAATTGTCCAAATGATCTTCGTAATATTTCTTCAAGTCGGAATCTGTAATTTTTATTGTTGAGTCGGGTATTGTTACCATATTAACAAATACATAGTCACCGTACATTTTAATGTTGTCGTCAATAAATTTTTGCTTTACTTCCTCTTCGCCAACAACAACGGAAGCATTAACAATGTCTTCTAACTTTTGCTGATATTTCTGCTGCCTAACCATATCCTCGGTTTGAATTACCGCCTGTCTGTTCTTGGGGTTTTCAATCGCTTGCAGATATTTCTGTCTGTCGAAATGTCCCAAAGAATCGACGAAGTATTTTTTAATCATTGCCGGTGGATTTGGACCCAACAAAGCATCTCTTATCTCTTCATCGTTAACAGTAATTCCGTACTCTTTGATTTTCTGTTGTATTAATTTTTGCATCACGAGCGCATTCCAGACCTGGTCTCTAAAAGCGTCCATTTGACTCTCATCGATGTCTTTCCCTGTTCGTTTGACCTGGTTGCTTCTGGCGGTCTCAACAATTTTTGAAAATTCTCTGTAGGAAATCTGTTCATCGTTAATGTAACCGACATTCTGCGAAGGACTCTTAATAATACGTGCTATATTCGAATCCGAAAAAACCATAAAAAGTACAAATATACCACCTACGCTGATAATAAACCAAGGCGCAAGGTTTCTCATTCGGGCCATCGTACCCATAATCTACTTTTCCTCCAAATTACATTCTTTAATAAAATACAAACAACAAATTTAGAGACTGATTTCAATAAAATCAAAAAAATGAAGCAGTTAACAAAAATAAAATTGCATCGTCGCATTTCTTACGGTACAGGTTTAAAATTGGTGGCAAAAAAAATTAGCTTGCCTTTTCCTTTTGAGCGTTTTGTTACTATTTTTTGCTTTACTTATTTTTCCCAACCCATCCTTCCCCTCTTTTCCCGACCTGCCTGCCGCCTGCCTGCAGGCAGGCAGGGTAAGCGAGTCAGGCAGAAGGGAGAGCTGATTCTTGGTGTGTTTTGAGAACCCCAGCCGCAGAATGCGGGGAAATGGTGAATAGGTTTGAAAAATGCCGACCACAAAGGGATCGAATGTTTGTAGAAAAAATTTTGAAGACAAAAACAATGCCGAAGGTATCGAAGTGAAACAATCTATCGAAATGTTTGGCGAAGTTAAAAGTTCTAATATTTCAACACCCCGACTCGGTTACGCCCCACATTTTGCGGGGGAAGGCGGACAATCCAATCATCCATGCATCCACTCATCCATTTATGCAAGGTTCTCGATTTGACAATAATAAGCTTAGCGCGGCAAAGCCGACAACCAATTTCCAAATTTCAATTATTACGAAAAGTTTAAAATATTTTGACAAAAAAAACTAAATTTTGATTGATGATACTATTCATGCAATCATGCATCTATCCAACTTGTCTCGACGAATCACGACTTGTCGGGAGAAGTCGGATTTCTTCTTTCTTATTTTTTTTATTTTTCGCCACGGATTTTAAATCTGTACCGAACTTCTTACGCCTTGCTTCTTTTATAAAGCAATTGACTATTTACAAGTACTCGAATGACGAACTACGACTGTTTTTATCTGTTTACCGTTCTCTATCTTTTGATGTTGTAC
>WFQV01000431.1 GCA_015486905.1 Melioribacteraceae bacterium
TCCCATAATGTTACCTCCCTTTAAATTGTTTGATTTTTACTTTAGCCGCCTTACGTAGAAAAAAATTTGAACTTAAAAACAAAATAAAGATTTTTCACTAAAATAAAAAAAGCCTCAAATGCATCATTAATTGCATCTGAGGCTTTTACCAACTTAATTAGGAAATTATTTAAGCAAAATCATTTTCCTCGTTGCCGTAAAATCTCCAGCTTGCAAACGGTAGAGATAAATTCCGCTGGGTAAATTGTTCGCATTAAAACGGACAGAATAATTTCCGGATTTTTGCGCTTTGTTTACAAGGGTAGTAATCTTACGACCTAAAATATCGTAAACTGTTAAACGTACGGACAGCTCGTCCCGCATATGCGGGATCCCTACAGCAGCAGGTATTGAATATTTAATTGTAGTTGTGGGATTAAAGGGGTTGGGGTAATTCTGCTCAAGAGCAAATTTAACCGGTTTAATTCCATCTTTCTCAACATCGGTAATCGTACCAACGTAAGGAATTCTCGCATACATTATGTAGTAACCGAGGGAGGATTTGCTGCTAGCCTCCGTCCAGACAACATCCGCACCGCCGTCAAAGACCCCAGGGATTGCCTTACACACACGCTTTCCTATTGTCGGATTTTTAACCGAGTAGTAGGAATCATCCATGTAATCGGTATTGCTTAATTGTACGGGAGCGTTCCAATTTTTTCCGCCGTCGGGAGAGGTAGCATAAAAGACATTGTAAATTCTTTTGCCGTCGGCGTTTTTGCTTGTTTCCTGAACCCATGTAACGTAGATTCCATAATTCGGGTCGATTGCAATATTCGGGCGCATAACCTGAACCGTATCTGCGGAATTATCTATTCGTATCGAATCCGACCAAACGCCATCCGAATAAGTTTTGTACAAAATACGCATTCCATTTGCATCGTAATAAACCATGTGCAATTTACCCGAAGGATCGCAAGCAATGCTCGGCTCGCCTTGGCGTGTCCCGGCGTTCATCCAAGTAATCTGCTCAACCGAACTAACGTTAAGTGAATTGTACACATTGTCCAATTGTGTTACGCCTACGTTTCCATCGTCCGACCAGGACTGCCCGGCGTAAATGCTGATGCCGAGATAATCATAGGCGAAATCCCCTGCTTGTAAGGTATCCGGTGCATTGCCGTAACGGTCGTACATCCAGCTTCTTCCGCAAACAAAAAGTTGAGATCCGCTTTCGTCGAGATATTTTTTCAATTCGGGATTATCTTGATCGGCAATGTTCCAGAATGCGAGGTCTTTGTAATCGTCGCCGGTAAACCAAATCACCAATTTTTTTCCGCTTAAGTCACTATCAAAACTTGGAATTGCCGTAGCCATTCCGCTGTTGTTACCGCAATCAAAAACTCTGTACTGAACCCCGAGTTCGTCAAGAACCTTTGTAACTACGGTATCATTGTTGTGATAATTATCATCGTCAACTACTAGTACCGAATCGCTCGAGCCTACACCGAAGAAATTAACAACATCTTTCAAGTACTGATCTCGCTGAGAAGCAGGGAATTGGTAATAAGGATTGAAGGAAGATATCAAAGACTTTGAGGTTGAAGTTTCGTTGTAAATAACCGTAGATAATCCGGCGAGTTTATATTCCGCCGGACCCATTTGGTAAACCGAAACAGCGTTGTCAGTCGGGACGTAACCGTCAACGTATTTGGCAATTCCCACGCCGTCATTAATTGGTGTAACGATTTCCGGCTTTGTCCACCAACCGTTTTGGGGGTCGTATTTTGAAAAGAGAACTTCATATTGTGTTGTGTAAGGTTCGGGTTTGTCTTCCCAAGCAGCATACATTATGCCGTTTTTACCGGAAGCAAGGTTAACGTCCAAATAATTGATGGGTAATTCATTAGGTGTAGGGAAAACCGAAGTTAAATTATCGGTAGCCCAGGTAGCCCCGTCGTCCGTGCTGTGACTTACATAAATATTTGCCTTAAAAATTGCCGGGTCGTTCCAGATTGAAAACATAACAAAAGGATTACCATAGCTATCGGCATCAATTGTACAAACGCCGGTATTATTGTCGATGGTATCCGCTACAACAGGGTCCGTCCATTGGTGAGTAAATTGATCGATAAACGTACATTTCGAAAACATTGCATTCCGTTTGCCATCGGTAGCTTTTTCTTTCCATGCAGCGTAAATATGGCTACTATCAACGGCAATTACCGCCGGTATTCCGGTTGCGTTTGTGGAAGATTTGCTTAATTGAGCTACATCCCAATGAGTGAATACGGAGTTGTACACGGCGTACCAAATGTCCATATTTGTGTAACCGGACCCGGGTTCGAATACAACAACCACATCGCCAGCTGTTGTACGTGCAATATTTCTTGCACCCGTGTAGCGAGTAGCGTTGTAGTAATCAACTTCAGTAATGGGCGTTAAACTTTTCTGCGCCAAAATTGCCGAAGCAGAAAACAAGACAACTATTAAAAATAGCTTCTTCATTTTATCTCCTTATTTATTTTAGAAAAATCATTTTTTTTGTTAAACTTTTTCCATTGACCTGCAAGGTGTAAA
>WFQV01000432.1 GCA_015486905.1 Melioribacteraceae bacterium
AACGGAAAGGCCGAAACTTTTAACCTATATTGAGAAAATCCGTAATAGAATTGCCGAAATAATCGGGGTTTCGAAGGAGCAAATATCCGTCAAAGCAACTACATCGGAAAGGATGGGTTTTGTGGGGGAAGAAAAAGGATTAAAAGTTTTCGCTGTTGCTCTTCTTAAAAACTCGCAGGGTAAATAATGCTGCAATATGTTCTTCACCAACTAAGCGGGCTTGATACAAATACAATTTATCTTGTGCTTTTCTTCTTTGCTTTTATTGAAAATGTTTTTCCCCCTTCGCCAAGCGATGTCGTAGTTGTAGTAGGTGCAAGTTTAATTGCAACTACGGGTGTGGATTTTATCCCTATTTTAATAATTACAAGCTGTGGCAGTGCGCTGGGATTTCTTCTAATGTATTATGTAGGCTATTACTTCGGTGAAAAAATCGTACGCTCGGGCAAGTTGAAATTTATTTCGGAAGATGCTCTGCACAAAGCTGACGCGTGGTTTTCTCTTTACGGTTATTGGCTAATACTTGCCAATCGCTTTCTGCCCGGCACACGCTCCGTAATAAGTTTTTTTTCCGGCGTTCATAATTTAAGGGTATTAAAAACGTTTCTTTTCGCTCTTATCTCGGCAACATTATGGAATATTTTTATTGTATTTTTGGGAATGGAACTCGGTGAAAATGCTAAATTAATTGATTATTATTTAAAGACCTACTCTAATATTGTAGTATTAATTACGGTTTTGATAGGCGCGGGGATTTTAATCAGAGTCTATTGGAAAAAACATAAAGGGAGAAATGCGGATTGAAATTTAATTTTTCTAATGTTTCAAAAAGGAATGTGATTTTTGGAATCTCTACCGGTTTAATGTTAGGGCTGGCTTTTCCGCCTCTACCGTTTTACTATTTAATGTTCGTTGCTCTTGTCCCTTATTTAATTGTATTACGGGAGAAAGAGGGGCTGGCGGAAATTAACAAGTTTACTTATTTCACTTTTTTTATTTTTAACTTCATTGCCCTTTATTGGGTCGGAAGTTGGACTAAAGATGCCGACCCTTTTTTAATGCTTTCGGGAATTGCGCTGCTGTTTTTTAATCCCTTGCTGTTCCTTATCCCTTCTACGCTTTATTATTTGACGAAGAAATATTTAAATAAAAATTTTTCTTACTGGCTTTTCCCGGTTTTTTGGGTAATGTACGAATACCTTTACAGTGTAACCGAATTCCGCTTTCCTTGGTTAACTCTCGGCAACGGGCTTGCTTATTTTACAAGTTACGTCCAAATTGCCGATATTATTGGAGTGTACGGATTATCCTTGCTTGTACTTTACACTAATTTGTTTTTAGCCCGCTTAATTTTGAAATATTTAAATGAATTGAAAATTGACAAAGTGAGTCTTTCGTTGGCTTTAGCTCTTTTAATACTTCCGATAATTTACGGCGGAGTTAAATTGGACAAATCGACCGGGTTAAAAAGGAAAATAAAAGTCGGATTGATTCAGCCAAATTTTAACCCTTGGAAAAAATGGGAAGCGGGTAATTTGGATGAACAGTTGGGCATTTATTTTGATCTTTCCCGGAAAGCTGTTAATAAAGGCGCTAAAATAATCGTATGGCCGGAAACAGCTTTGCCGGTTTATCTTTTAAGCGGTTCGTACAACGAGTACGTTAATAAAATTAGGGCTTTTGTGGATTCAAATAATATTTGTCTTATCACGGGGATGCCTAATGCTAAGTTTTACAAGGACAGTCTTAACGCTCCCTTCGGTGCTAAAAAATCAAGTTACGGAAACTATTATTTTACAACCTACAATTCCGTTTTGGCTTTTCAACCCTACTCGGCGGAAGTTCAACAATACGGTAAAATAAAATTGGTGCCGTTCGGTGAGAAGGTTCCTTACGCCGAGTACTTACCTTTCCTGGAGAATTTAATCAAATGGAACGTCGGTATTTCATCTTGGAACACAGGTACCGACACCACTGTTTTCAGTTTGGGGCAGCTCAAAAATTACGGCACTATTAAAGTTGCACCGTTGATTTGTATTGAATCCATTTACCCTGACTTTACCGCACAGTTTGTAAAAAGGGGAGCCGAACTGATTTCGGTTGTTACCAACGACAGTTGGTACGGGAACTCGAGCGGTCCTTACCAACACAAAGCATTCGCCGCTTTGAGAGCGGTGGAGAATCGCCGCTTTGTAATAAGAGCGGCTAACGGAGGAATAAGTTGTATTATTAGCAACAAAGGCAAAACCCTTGAACACACACAAATGTTTGAAAGTACTTATTTGGTTGGCGATGTGGGACTCAGCGACGAAACAACTTTCTACACGCGGCATCCTTTGCTCGTGCCTCTCACCGTTTCGATTTTTTCTCTTGCTTTGTTAATTTTAAGTCTTCTGAAATTATTTTTAATTAAAGTAAAAAAATAAAATGGCAAAACTAATCGATTTAAGAAGCGACACGGTTACCAAACCTTCGCCGGAAATGCGTAAAGCAATGTACGAAGCCGAAGTAGGTGACGATGTTTACAAAGAAGATCCGACCGTTAACAAATTGCAGGAATACGTTGCCGAGCTATTCGGCAAAGAAGCCTCTCTTTTCGTACCGAGCGGGGTAATGGCAAATCAAATTTCACTGAAAGTACTCACTTCCCCCGCCGACGAAATTATTTGTGAGAAAGACGCACATATTTTTCATTACGAATCAGGCTCTCCGGCGGCTTTAAGCGGTGTTCAATTGTATCCGGTTGCAGGTGAAAACGGAATAATGAACGCCGAACAAATTGAAGATGCAATACGTCCGAAGGAAGCATATTACATGCCACGTACGAAAGTAATTGAAATTGAAAACACGCACAATCGTGCCGGCGGAGTTATTCAACCTCTGAAAAATATTACCGAAATCAGGAAACTTGCTGATAAATATAAATTAAAAATGCACTTGGACGGTGCAAGGATTTGGAATGCCTCGGTAGCAACCGGTATTCCAATTAAAGAGTACGCTTCTTATTTCGATTCCGTTTCCGCTTGTTTCTCCAAAGGTTTGGGAGCCCCCGTTGGCTCTATTATTGTTGGCTCCAAAGATTTTATTAAAGAGGCATTCCGAGTACGTAAGGCTTGGGGCGGAGGAATGAGGCAGGTGGGCATTTTAGCTGCCGCCGCACTCTTTGCAGTGAAAAATAATATTGAAAGACTAAAAGAAGATCACGAGAAAGCACGGCAGTTGGCAAGGGCAATGAGTGAGATGAAAAACATTGAAGTTAACCTCGAGACGGTTCAGACGAACATAATTATCTTTAAGATTACAAAAATAAAAGCAGGAACTTTTTCCAAAAAGTTAGCCGAGAAAGGCGTGTTAATTAGTCCTACCGGGAAAAACACCTTACGCGCAGTTACACATTTGGATGTAAGTTACTCCGATATTTATTCTGCAATCGAGAAAATAGAAGAAGTGCAAAAATAAATTCTTTTATTTGTCTAAGAAAAACTCGCGGAAGAAATCAACAAACCGCTTTGTGTTTATTAACAATAGAGCCAAGAGAAATAAAAAAAGAATTAAGCCGTTCATTTTCCCCTCTAAAGAAATAATGAGTTAATATACTTGCGCTCCTGCCTTATGTGGGCAACAGCTGAAACTAATTTGTAAAACAAATAAAATACTGCAACCGATAGAATTATGTAGATTAAAAAATTTAACATAACTACTCCAATTTTTATTTCAATAATAATTATCGTAAAGTTTACAAGGTTTGTTTAGCGTCACAATTTAATTTTTGTTTGATTTGTGTCACATCTCTATTTTTTAGCTCGAGCTTGAGATTTTTATTGTTTGGAATACAAAAAATATTAGAGAATTATTTTGAAAATCGGAAAGGATAAAATTCCATTGATATTATTAGCGTTGCTGTTTTCAGTAGCGCTTGCAGCTTTATTTTACAAGCATATTATGGAATTGAATTTTATTCAGGATGATTCTTACACTGTTTTCCGATATGTTAAAAATTTCCTTGCCGGTAAAGGGCTTGTGTTTAATCCGAGTGAGAGAGTTGAAGGTTACACTAATTTTCTTTGAGCTCTGTTATTAATAATAGTCGGTGCGCATTTTAATTTGCCCTCTTTTGCACAGTACCTTTCTGTTACTTTCGGTCTAGGAGTTATTTTGCTTTTACCGTTTCTTACAGAAGAGATTCTTAAAACAAAAACGGCAACACCGCTCTTGAAACTTATTTTGATTTTTCTGCCTTCGACTATCCTGACTTTTAATGCGGGTTTTATTTACTGGTCCGTGAGTGCAATGGAGACGTCCCTTTATTTATTGCTTTTTGCAGCAACCATCATTACAAAAGTCAAGAATAATAGTGCTTTCCCTCTGTTTGCAGTTCTTGTAACTTTCGTAAGACCGGAAGGAGTACTGCTTTTTTTTGTGATTGAAATCCACGATTTGATTTTTAATTACTCGGCTATAAAGAAATCAAATTTCAAAAAAATTATTTTCGAAACGGTTTTGTATTACGTTTTAATTTCAACGTATTTTCTATTTAGATTTTTTTACTACGGGAATTTTTTACCTAACACATTTTACGCAAAGGCAGGGTTGGACTTTTACCACATCGAAAGAGGAGTAAAATAATTCCTTGAATATTTTTCAAATTTTGGCGCTTTTATTTTTGTGTCGCTGCCGGCGGTTTATTTTCTTTTTAAATCATTTTTAAAAAATTACAAAATTTCATTGACGCTTACGGTGATGATTGTTTTTAGCGTTTACAATATTTTAATCGGTGGAGATGTTCTGCCAATGGGAAGATTTTTTCTGCCGGTATTGATTTTAGGTCTTTTGCTTTTTGCTTTAATGCTTTCGGATTTATTTGAACTAGCCGGGGAAAAGTTAAAAACTTTTTCTTTTTCGGCAATTATTATTTTAACCATTGTAGCGGTTTTATTCATTGCAACAGCTTCTTACAACTCAAGCGAAAAGGAAGCGCAGAGATGGCGCGGCTTTGAGGGGGGACTCGTATTTAAAATGAAAGAATATGAAAAGTGGTTTAGAGCAAAACAGAAGCTTGAAAATAAAAAAATTACTCTTGCCGCATCAACTATCGGAGCGCTGTCTTATTATTCCGATGCAAACGTGATTGATTTAATCGGACTGACAGATTCCTACATTGCGCATCACCCCAAAGAATTGAAAGGGATTGACAAAAGAATTTCCGTGCTGTGGAGGGAGAGGTATTACAATGCGGATTACGTGCTTGCACGCAAGCCCGATTTTATTGTGTTCCCCGCTGATATTAAACCAAGCGCTTACCCGGAGGCGGCAATCTTTTCTTCGGTTGATTTCTTGAATAATTATTACGTTAAACTTATCCCTTCGGAAAAAGTGGGGCAGTATCTTCCTGTTTTTTCTCGCATCACGGACAGCCTACGGTGGTTTGCACCTTTAATTAATAGTAAATGTAAAATTATGGCGACGGAGGATTTCATCCTTGCAAACAATAATTTCTTAGCGTTTTTAAAGTATCGGGAGGGAAAATATTTCGATGAAGTTTTCAATTACGCCGACATCCTTGCGCGGAACTGTCCCGCTTGAAAGTACCTTTCATTAAATTTAAAAGGAATGGCCGAATTTCATTCCGGGAATTTCCAAGAGGCGGAGAAATATTTTACAAAAGCTCTCTCGCTCAATTATCTGAACACTGTTTCCTTTCCTTATTTAATAAATATTTATCGGAAGGAAGGAAGAACCAGCGAGGAATTCGAAGACTACCTACGACTTAAAAAATTATCGGATTGAGTTAAAAGAACGCGGAGGCTAAAATATGGTACAGGTTTAAAATTGGTGGCAAAAGATAAAAAATCAGAAATAAGAAATAGTTAAACACGAGACATTAGAGGTAAGACGCGAGACAGGTCCGACTTCGCCCTCGCTGCGCTCGTGGCTACGCCGTGACAGGTCCGACTTCGCTGTGGCTACGCCGTGACAGGTTGTATTTTTGTAGCGTAGATTGCTCGCAATCTGCGCAAATTCAGGGGGGAACGACCTGTCAAATAATCAGCCTTAGCTTACTGAACCGGCAAATTACTTCCACTGCATTCTGCGGGAGTTCAATGTCTGTAGAACGAAGAATCAAAAAGGGAAAAAGAACACTGAAGGGATTCAAGTTTATTTTTTGCCCTTGCGGGGTTTACCCTATCCCCTTTTAGAATAGTATTGACACACGCATAATTGAACTGCTTTCG
>WFQV01000433.1 GCA_015486905.1 Melioribacteraceae bacterium
AAACAAGCGGTATTAAAGTCAAAGCCAATCCGAATTTAAAACCGGAAACGAATTATTCTTTCGAGCTTGGCGCAAGAAAAACTTTCTCAAATTTTCTTGCACTCGACGCCGCCCTTTTTCAATCGGAATATTACGATATGATTGAACCCGGCGTTGACAGCAAAGACGGACAAGTCTATTTCGACAACCTTATACACGCTAGAATTCAAGGAGTGGAAACTTCGGCAAAAGTGGATTTGCGTTCCTTAAACATTACGCTTAATATCGGTTACACTTATTTATGGGCAAGAAATGTTAAAAAGAAAAAGGCTCTCAAATATCGCCCGAGACATTTAGCAATAGCGTCAATTACATATTCACCTTCGTTCTTTGAGTTCGGTGCCGATTTCCGCTATATGAGCCGCTTCGAGGAAATCGACCACGAGCTAATCGACTTGGGGATGGTCAAGGACGGCGAACTCCGTTCCGATGTTTTCGTACTGGATTTACGTGCAGGCGCTACCCTCTACAAATTAGAAATTCCGCTTTCCGTTTACTTAAACGTCAACAATGCTTTAAATTACAATTACGTCGAGATGATTGGAAACGTTGCACCAATCAGAAATATTTCACTAAATTTGGAATTATTATTTTAGCAAATTATCCGAGAGAACATTACGATATGATTGTTGACAGCCACGCTCACCTTTTCCTGCCTAATTTCAACGGGGACTTGGAAGCAATATTGCAAAGAGCAAAAGAAAAAGAAATCGAATACATTTTAGTACCGGCAACCGACATTGCCACATCCGCCGAGGCACTTCAACTTGCCGAGAAGCACAAAAACATTTACGCGGCAGTCGGCATTCATCCCCACGATTCCAAAGCCTGGGACGACGAATGGCTTGAAAAAATCGAAGAACTTGCCGCTCATCCAAAAGTTGTAGCAATAGGTGAAATAGGATTGGATTATTACTACGATTTTTCTCCCCGCGAAACGCAAATTCATGCTTTTAAAACACAGCTCGATTTAGCCGTAAAGTTAAAATTGCCCGTCGTTATTCACAACCGCGAAGCAGACGACGATGTAATGGAAATAATTCGCTCTTACAAAGGCACGGGATTGCGGGCACAGTTCCATTGCTTTTCAGGTACTAAGAGCAATGCAAAGGAGTTAATCCAATTAGGGCATTACATTTCCTTCGCCGGGAACCTGACTTTTAAGAATGCCGACAACTTACGAGAAATAGCATCATCAATTCAAATAGATAATATGTTGTTGGAAACGGATTCACCCTTTCTAGCCCCCGAGCCTTTTCGCGGCAAACGGAATGAACCGGCTTACATCGAGTACACCGCTAAGAAATTAGCCGAAGTACAAAACATCTCTTTCGAAGACGTTACAAGGACAACCACTTACAGCGCTTACAAACTTTTCGGAATAGGCGAAAAGCCCAAATTGAGTTTTACTTACAAGATTGGAAATTCCCTCTACATTAATGTTACTAACCGCTGCAATGCCGATTGCGTCTTTTGCGACAGAAAAGGCGAAGCAATGGTTAAAGGCTACAATCTTAAAATGAGCAAAGACCAGGAACCACCCGCTGAAGTTTACATTAAAGAAATCGGAAATCCGAAAAAATACAAAGAAATTGTTTTTTGCGGTTACGGTGAACCTACAATCCGCTGGGATGTAGTAAAGCAAATCGCAAAATATGTAAAAGAAAAAGGCGGCAGGACAAGATTAAATACGGACGGTCACGGTAATGCAATTAATAAACGAGATATTACCGAAGACTTCCCCGGCTTAATCGACGAGGTTTCAATTAGCTTAAACTCTCCGGACCCCGACCAATATGCCGCTTTAATGCGTATTGACAAAAAATTCTTTTACGAAATGCTTGACTTTGCAAAGAAAGCAAAAAAACACGCACACGTAGTAATGACTATCGTCGGACTTAATGAGGTGGACAGTGAAAAGGCAAAAAAATTCGTTACCGAAGAACTCGGCGTCGATTTTAAAGAAAGGGAATATTTCTACCACTAATCTTTTGAAGAGAAATTTTCTCAACTTTACCCTCGCACTGTTACTATTGACTTCGGCTGCCTTAGGGCAGTCGAAAGCAAATTATTTAAGCTCTAAAATCGATTCCCTTCTACAGGATGATTATTTCCGCAACACACTTTTAAGCTGTGAAATATTTGATTTGACAAACGACTCTCTTCTTTTCAAGAAAGACGAAAAAATACTTTTACACCCTGCTTCCAATATGAAAATCCTCACCACTTCAACCGCTCTTTATTTTTTGGGATCAAACTACAACTTTACCACTTCCCTATTTTACGACGGTCGAATTGAGGGTAACGTTCTGAAAGGGAATATTTATTTAAAGGGAGGCTTGGACCCGGACTTTACTTCCGACGATTTGGAAAACTTCGCGGAAGCCGTTGAGGATTTGGGAATAGAATCAATAGAGGGAAACATTTGCTCGGACGTAAGTGTAATGGACAGCCTTTTCTGGGGCAACGGTTGGATGTGGGACGACGACCCTTACATGGATTTCCCCTACATGACACCTTTGAATATTAATGATGACTGTGTACAAATAATAGTTACGCCCGGCGAAATAAACAAAAAACCCACAGTTGAAATTCTTCCGCATTCACTTTTTTACACTTTTGAAAACGATGCTTTGACAACCGGCGATAAATCGGATTTGACTATTACACGCGACTGGATTCACCGCAAAAATCATTTCCTCATCGAAGGTACTGTAAATATTGAGGATGAACCCGATACGGTGCAGAGAAACCTTGTAAATACTAATCTTTACGCTCCTACGCTTCTCAAAGAAATTCTCTACCGCGACGGAATAAATTGCTTTGGAATTGTTGATACACAATCCGTTCCGCAAACAGCTAAAAAACTCTACGAATTCCAAAGACCTTTCGGTCAAGTGATTGTTAATTTACTTAAGACCAGCGACAACCTTTCGGCGGAAATGACATTGCGAGCTTTGGGACTAAAGTTTTTCGGTGCACCGACATCCGCCAAGAAAGGCATTAAGATGATTGACAGTTTAATTACAATAATCGGATTAAACCCGGAAGAGTACCGCATTGTGGACGGTTCCGGCGTTTCTCATTACAACCTCGTTAATCCCGAACTAATTGTAAGCGACTTAAAATATTTTTATTTTAATCGTCCCGAACTTTACAACATATTGAGAAATTCTTTCCCCGTTGCCGGAGTTGACGGAACCCTAAAACACAGAATGAAAACCGGTTTGGCTTACGACAATGTCCATGCCAAAACCGGCACACTGAGCGGTGTTAGTACACTCTCCGGTTTTGTAAAATCCGCTGGCGGAGATAATATTGCTTTCTCAATTTTTGTTCAGAATTTTGTCGGCTCTGCAGATACAGCTCGTAACTATCAGGATAAAATCTGCGAGATAATTGCGGAGATGAAATAAGCGCGAAAAGTACAACCTCTTACTTTCCTTAATACAATGCAATTGACATGAGGTCAAGTTGTTGCGAGTTAGAATTAATTCTCAAGGTTTAAAATCTTTAATTTTTGCC
>WFQV01000434.1 GCA_015486905.1 Melioribacteraceae bacterium
ATTGAGGATACTATAAAAAAACAGATTCTTAAAATAATATTTTATTCGAGTTAAAGTTTCCACTTGGCTTGCGAAATAGCGAAAAAATTCTTCTTTTGTTCCTCTGTCATTTCCGCTAAAGATACCTTTAACTTGGTAACTTTGTCTTCAACTACTTCACCAATTGAATTTAAAACCATATCACGAATTTGGACCGGGATGTTCAACATTGGTAAAACAAGCGTAAATTTACCCTCACCAGTGCTCTCGTCGAATTCCACTTCCCCAATCATTCCAAGTTCGTCTAATGTGGCGGCAATTTCAGGGTGTTCTACATTTCTAATTAATTTTTCGACCTCTTCTTTTGTGATTTTTCCTTCCATAGCTTTTCCTTAAAAGTTAAATAATAAACCAAAAACTCCGATTAAAATTCCCACAGCAACGTTGATTGCTTTCAAGACGGCAAAACTTTTTCCTGATTCCGCAATCAACGGTAAAGTACCATGCCCGTCCTGAACGGCGGAGCTTGCAAGCAAAATGCTAAAAGGTAAACTCCCGCTGGCAAAAAGCGTTACAAAAATCAGGTGCGGTCCCGATTCGGGAATAATGCCTATTAAAACGGCAATAATCAAAACCGTAAAATAGTTTGCTTGTACCCAAGCCTGTACATCTAAGAACAATTCCAAAAAATAAATTACCAATAAAGATGCAAAAGTCCAAAGGAAAATTCTTAACAAGTGCTTTTTTAAAACGTGGTCCCAAAGATGCTTCTTAAGAAAATGTTCCGGTACCGTTAACACGACAAAAAGAGAAAAAAGCAGTACGCTAAAGAGAGTTGTTTTAACCCAATTCCACTCGGATGGACCAATTGTGCCTGCGGAAAGCAGAATCAATGTAAATGTAACAATTATTAGAAGCAGTGTTCTTTCGAAACTAATGTTTTTTAACTGGTCAATAATGTTCTCCCGCGGAAAGCAATTACATTCCGGCACTTTGTGTAAAGGGAGTTGTCTTTTAATTAATTTCGCCGAAACAAATTTTTCTTTGATTACCAAATCGGTTAAATATGCGGTGAGAAAACCAAGCGCTGCAATAATGATTGTTAAAATAAAAGCCTTGCCGGGGAAAAGTGAAAACATTACAAATGCCTCGTCACCGCTGGTTGCAATCATTGTTCCCACCAAAGCACCGAACGTAACGATATTGTGAGCGTAAAGGGTTACTACCGTGTAAGCGCCCAAACATCCCGGTGTAGCGCCCAATAGTATTGAAAGTAAATATTGCCCGGTTCTGCTCTTCTTTAGTTTTTGCTGCCACTCGCCATGGGTCTGTACGTTGATGTATTCTATTAAAAGCATCATCGCAAAGACGAAGGTGGAAATTAATGTCGTTTTTTTTAGTATTTCAAGAAACGCTTCCATTTGCAGCTTTTCTTAAATTTCTTAAATAATAAGTACTGCCCAAATATTCATTTTTTAGAACTAATCCTTTTGAAATTAAATTTTCCACTACCTCATTTTGAACGCAGCGTTTTTTCATTAACAAATTTAAGGCATCCTGGCGAATGGGATGAACGGAAATTATGCTTAAAAAATCACTTACAAAATCTCCTGTCGAAGCAAAGTCCGAACCCTCATATGAAATGTTTAATTGAACATTCGGAATAAAACCCGAGAAAATTTGGTAAGCTTTATTAATGGTTCCCATTTCCGGCGGCAGAACGAAAGCCTCCGCAGGCGGGCGCGTCGGAACGGAAATGAAAGCAGTATCCGGTTTAAGTTTTTTAATGAACTTTGCAACCTCCGTTAATTCTTCATCCGTGTCATTCAGTCCCTTTACTAACATTGTTTCCGTATTTAAGGAGTTTGGAAATTCTTCAGCGGTTTTTAACAGTCCGTCAATGTATTTTTCAAAACTAAGTTTGCCGTGGGGTCTGTCGATTTTTTGCCAAGTTTCTTTATTGACAGCGTCAACCTTAATTGAGAGCCAATCCAATTCCTTAAGCGATTCTCTAACTTCTTTCAAATAAAGCAAAGAAGAATTGGTTATTAGGGCAGTTTTAATTCCGAATTTTTTAAGTCCTTTAATTAAATCGGACAGATTTAAATCGAGTGTGGGCTCACCGTCGGGCACAATTGTAAGGTAGTCAATCTGCTCGTTTTTTCCTTGTGCCGCTTTAACCGATTTTTCAACATCACGGAGAATGTCTCTGGGGTCGTAAAATGCTTCCCTTTCGCTCCGGAGTTTAATGGTGTTCCCAAGCTGGCAGTAAACGCAAGTGTAAGTGCAAATTTTAGGCGGAATATTATTTACGCCCAAACTTCTTCCCAACCTCCTTGAAGGGACGGGACCAAAAGTAAATTTCATTTTTTTACTCCTTAATTAAATTTTAGATACAGCCGGGATTACTCTGCTACGGCTATGGTCGGCAACTTCCTTTACTTCTTTAAGAGCCTCAGGAGGAATAGGAACTTGAATTTCCTCACCTAAAAATTTGATATTATTGGCTCTTACAACTTTCATATAAAGCCGGAAAGGAGGCTTTTCGCTGTGTGAATAAATTAAAATATCAGCAGCATTTTCAATGGCTTTAATTTCCTCCGCCTTAGCGGTTGTACTAACCGAGAAAATATAGGTGTGCCTTTTTTCACCGCTAATAGTGTCGATAATTTTCTGACGAATGTCTTTCCAATAGGTTGGAGAGAAAAGAAGTAAATTTAAAGCCGAACCGAAAATTAAAATACCCGGTCCCTCGTTGGGGAGCATTTTTTCGGCTGTGGATATTGCTTTATCCCAAATATCGGGATAAACTAAATTTGCTCTAAAATCATTTCCGATTGGTTCGGTCATCCCTTTAATTTCAGGGTCAAACTGGATGAACGCCGCCTTGCCGGGATAATCTTCAATATTAATATGCGAAATTCGTGCAAGGCTTTCGGTAATGAAATCTTTCCTCGGATACTGCAAGGACATAAAAATAACCGAGCCGCCCGCCTTTAGCCAAGCTGTAACGAAAGCTTCGCCTATTAACGGTTTGCCCGAACCGCCAGGTCCGGTAATTACCATTGAGCTTTTTACCGGAAATCCCTCCGGTAATAATCTGTCTATCCATTCTCTATTAGTTTTAATCGATTTCATAATTAACCTCTTGACTAATGATTGTGCATGTGTTCCTCAATACTTCTTTTTAGCGTTGGTTTTTCCAACGGTGCAATTTCATTGTCTAAAAATTTTTTTAATGCTTTTTCGGCAACTTCACCACGAGCCAAATAAACTTTCGCCCCTTCAGAGTCAAGTACATCAAAAGCATAGGGACCAATGTTGCCGATAATAAAATACTCCACGCCTTGTTTAACCAGCTCACGCAGTTCTGCGTGGTCATCGCTATGTCCTTTATTGCCTCTTGTTTTTACTTCTTTGTTTTCGGTTTCGTAAATCAAATAATAAGGTGCGTGCCCAAACCTCTTTGCAATTTTACTTTCTAAATTTTCACCTTCCGTCGCTAATAATATTTTCATCATTTTCTCCTAAAATTATATAAAATAAGATGAGTGCTCTCATTTTGGGATTCGCAATCTTTTAAAAAAAACAAAAGTAGTTCACAGAAATTAAAATAACCCCTAAATTATTATTTAACAAACTTGGGATAATTTTATTCTCAAACTTAATTAAAATTTTAATGATTAGTTTTCCACTTCCCTATTCAAAGCCCTTCTTGGTGTAAAGAATGGCAACGCAGGCGACGTAAGCCTCTGCGTGACTCATTGAAATTTTAAGTTCTTTGTCCTCACCAAGGAATTTCTCGAGTTTGCCGCACAATCTTACTTTGGGCAGACCGCTCGGCTCGTTGTAAATCTCAACGTCTTTCCAGCGGAACTCCTTGTTCCAGCCGGTAGTTAGAGCTTTTGAAATAGCCTCCTTGGCGGCAAACCGTGCGGCAAGATGTTGGTATTTACTTGCTTTGTTCAACGAATATTCCAATTCACCTTTTGTAAAAATTTTGTTCAGGAATGCATCGCCGAATTTTTCCACGCTGTTTTTAATTCGCTCTATTTCAATAATATCGATGCCGATACCGACAACCATTTTACAGTCCCTCAGCCATACCATTGCTTCGCGGGTCCGAAGCACCATAAAAAACGTGATTCTGCCAGTCTATTTCAATCGCCTGAACTCTACCCAAAACCCTTTTAATTCCGATGTGATGCCCCAAACGGATTAAATTTTCTTTTACGTCTTTTGTCATTCCGTATTTTTCATAATCTATTCTTTCCGGCAGCCATTGGTGGTGAAAGCGGGGTACGGTAATTGCCTCCTGAATATTCATCTTAAAATCAATTACGTTCATAATTGTTTGAAGCACGGTGCTAATAATGGTTGAACCGCCAGGCGAGCCAACGACTAAAAACGGTTTGTCGTCTTTCAGAACGATTGTGGGAGTCATTGAACTTACCATTCTTTTGCCCGGTTGAATTGAATTTGCTTCGCTTCCCGTTAGCCCGAACTGATTAGGCACACTGGGCTTTGCGCTAAAATCGTCCATTTCGTTGTTAAGTAGAAATCCAGCGCCGTCAACTACAATTTTATTACCGTACAAGGAATTCAATGTTACCGTTGTGCTTACGGCGTTGCCTTCCGCATCGGCTACGGAGAAGTGAGTCGTTTCGGAGCTCTCCTTTAAAATTTTTACTTTTCCCGGCGAAATCAACTTTGAGGGGACGGCTCTTTTGCCAATGCTTTTGAAAATCTCTTCGCCCCGTTCTTTTGAAAGAAGCCACACCTTGGGGACGTTAACAAAGTCCTCGTCTCCCACATATTTTGCACGGTCGGCAAAGACGTGCTTTAAAACTTCCGAGACGATGTGGATGTGATGGCTGCTTCCCCAATCTTCCGGTGAAAAGTTAAAATGCTCAAGAGCGTTAAGAGATTCAATAAGAGCTATGCCACCTGCCGAAGGTGGTCCCATTGAAACTATTTCGTAACCTCTGTAATTGCCTAACACAGGTTTCCTTTCCACGGCTTTGTAGTTCTTTAAATCTTGGAAAGAAAATTTACCGCCGTTTTTATTGACCTCCGCAACAATCATTTGTGCAATTTTGCCTTCGTAGAAACCTGCTTTGCCCTTTGTTTTTATCGCCTCGAGTGTTTTTGCCAAATCCGGCTGAACAAACAATTCACCTTCAACAAACGGGTGTTCCGGACTGTGGAATATTTTTTTTGAAGAAGGATATTTGGCAAAAATTTTCTGGTAGCTGTTAAAAGATTTTGCCATTTGGTAGCTTAAAATAAATCCGTCCTTTGCCAAATCTATTGCCGGCTGAATTACTTTTGCTAACGGAAGCGAGCCGTATTTCTGTAAAGCATAGAGCAAACCCGCCACTGTACCCGGCACGCCGGATGCAAGTCCGCCGGTTAAACTTTTGCTCTGAACAAACCTTCCGCTGTCATTTAAAAACATATTTCTGTAAGCCGCCATCGGCGCCTTCTCACGGAAGTCTATTGTAGTAGATTCACCGTCGGCAAGGTGGATTACCATAAATCCGCCACCGCCTAAATTTCCTGCCGCGGGATAAGTGACGGCAATTGTAAAACCAATGGCTACGGCAGCATCAACTGCGTTGCCGTTCTCTTTCAGAATTTCGCTCCCTACAACGGATGCAATGTCGCTCGGTGTAACAACCATTCCGTTCTCTGCCCTTACGGGGTGCCCGGAAGCAGCTAAAGAAAAGGACGAGACAAAAAGAAAAATCAGAAGAAAAGACTTAGAATATTTTAATATTTGCATCAACGTTAATCCCTTCGTTTTTCAATTGTTCTAATAAAATTTTTGTTAATTTATTAATCCGTTCGAGAGACTGGGTGAGGTTTTTAAGCGTTGTTTCGTCGTAAAGAGCTTTTCCAAAATTGTTTTTCTGCGAATGGACTTCCCCCATAAATTGCTTTACGGAATCCAGAACGGAGTTTGAATTTTTTAAAAACTTCCCGCCTTCGGCAACCAGATTGGTAACGTTTTCGCCGTTAACATTAACTAAAGAATCGGTGGAGCGAGCCAATTTATTACCGTTGGAAATCAAACTGCCGAGCTCTTTTCTATTCTCAGAAATTAATTGGTTTATTCCTTTCGCCACTTTATTCAAGTTGACAACGGCGTTTTTCAGATTGCTTTTAAATTCTTCGTCTTTAAAAAACGAATTGGTTTCGTGAAGGGTGAATTTTATTTCTTGAATTACTTCAACCAAATCCGTTTGAACCGAGCTAAGTGAAGCCATGGCGGTTGCAATGTCTCCTTTGAATGTTCCCTTTTGGATTTGGGAATAATCGAGCGGTTGCCGCGAAATACCGGGAAATATTTCAACTTTTTTCCCGCCCATTAAGTCGAGCATCATTATTGAAAATTTTGCATCCTGTTTTAGAATAACGTCCTTGTCCATTGCGGCTTTAATCAAAACCTTTCCGGATTTTATTTCCACGCTTTTAACACTGCCTTTGCGGACACCGTTAATCATTACGGGGTCGCCGGCGGCAAGCCCGGCAGCGTTGTCAAACTCGATTTTTAAAATTTTCTTGTCGCTGAATGCGGAAAAATCTTTTGCCCAACCCAAAATCCAAAGCAAAAGCAAAAGCCCTATTAAAACCGTCAGCCCGACTTTAATTTCAGTTTTCCTTTGATTTTTCATAATTTTTAATTTCTTCTTGAATTTTTCTAATCGATTCGGAATTTACAACTTTTTTCTTTAAAAGTTTAGCCACTTCGTCCGAAATATTTTTTAATTCTTTTAAGTCCAATTTATCGCCTTGTTTTTGAACCCACAGTTTGAGTTCGCCGAGATTCCTTTTGGCGGAATTTTCACCCGTTGAGGAAATTTTCCGCGATAAATTTTCTACAATTTGATTAACAATTTCCTGTTTGAATTTCTCCTTAGCCGGCTCAAGAATATCTTTGCCCCGGGTTTTCAAAACGTAATACAAACCGGCGCTGAGAATAACAAAAAGAACAATTACCGATAACGAACAGCCCCTTTTCATTGTTTGTCTAACTTTTCAATTAGAACTTTGTTAATTCTTTTGTTCTCGATTTCTTTAACGGTATAACGGAAATTTCCTTTTTTAAACGAGCGACCTTCCATGGGAATTTCACCGGCGTAGTTAAAAATAAATCCGCCGAGCGTGTCGAAGTCGTCACTCTCCGCCTCCAAATTTGTACCTATTTTGTCGTTTAGCTCGGCAATGTCCGTCTTTCCCAAAACCAGATATTTGTTCTCACCAATTTCCTGGATTTCGGTTTCTTCCTTGTCATATTCATCTCTGATTTCACCGACGATTTCCTCAATAATATCTTCGAGGGAAATAAGTCCCGACGTACCGCCGTATTCGTCAACCACTATCCCCACGTGAATGTTTTTTGCCTGGAATTCATGCATCAGCTCGCTTATTAATTTCGTTTCGGGAATGAAGTAAGCTTTCCTGGACAATTTTTTTAGAGATATTCTTTGAGGCGTTCGTTGTGAATCAATAAACTGGAGCAAATCTTTTGCGTAAAGTATGCCTACAATATTGTCGAGGTTTTCCTCGTAAACGGGAATTCTGCTGTGACCCGATTCGGTAATTACTTTTAATGACTCTTCCAAATTTGCATCGACCGGGAGAGCGTTAATATCTACGCGCGGGGTCATTACTTCCCGTGCGATTATTTTGCCGAAGGAAACAAGCCCGTCAATTAAATCGTGTTCGTTTTGCTCAATGGTTCCCGTCTCTACCCCCAAGTCCGCAAGGTCTTTTAACTCTGAGGAATAAAGCGCTGTCTTTTTCTTGTCGTATTTTACTTTCGATACCGTTGCTTTTGTGATTTCCGTAATGGTTTGTGAAAAGGGGTAAAGGAGAACATTAATCCAATAAAGCGGTACGGCAGCCATTCTTGCAAATCTGGCGGGATATTTCGACGCCCATATTTTAGGCGTAATCTCACCAAAAATCAGGATTAAGATTGTCAAAAGTATTATCTGGATGAGCAAAATCAAATCGACCGGTATGCCGTGCGCTTTGGCATAATCAAGCGCAATTGAAACCGAAAGTATTGAGGCGGCAACATTGAAGACAGTGTTCCCAAGTAAAATAGTAACCAATAAGCGCCGAGGGGAATCCAACAAATTTACAATGTAGCGCTCCACGAGATTTTTCTTATCCTTAAAGAATTCACCGCGCTTTTTATCCAACGAGAAAAGGCTTACTTCCGAACCCGAAAAAAGTGCCGAAAATAAAAAAGAGACAACAAGAAGAATTAATTTAATTATCCAATCTTTTTCCAAAAACCGAAATCATCCCAATTGTTAAACAAATCACTTAAAATGGCAGGTCGTTCTCGGTGTTTTCGGTGGAAGTCTCCCCGGATGGCCGATAGTTATTTCCGGGCTCTTCCGTTCCGCTAAATGAAGATCCGCCGCCGGTAGAATCAAGCGGAATTAGTTTCTCGGATATTACTTCCGTAACGTAAATTGTCTTTCCTTCCTTGTTTTCGTAACTCCGCTTGGAGAGACGACCTTCCACGTAAAACTTTTTGCCTTTTTTAAGCTGCTCCTTCATATAATCCGATAATCTGTAAGCAACCACTTTGTGCCATGTGGTTTCATTAACCCAGTTTCCATCGCGTCCTTTGTAACTGTAAGTTGTTGCCAACGAAAAAGAAGTAACGGAAACGTCGTTGGTGGTCATGCGATTTTCAGCATCCCCGCCAAGATTTCCAATTAACATAATTTTGTTTAATGAAAACGCCACTTCTTACCTCATTTTAGTTTTTAAAAATAAATTTACATTCATAATTTATTATTAATAATTCAAAGTACAAAAGAAATTCAATTTTGTAATTAGGTAAAAGTTTAAATTTGGTGGCAAAAAAATTTAGCTTGTCTTTTCCTCTTGAGCGTTTTGTCACGATTTTTGCTTTCCCCAAACACACTCACCAAAAATCGCGCCAAAACACTTTATTGTTTTCTCTCGTCCTACCCCCGAGCTAAAGCTCGGGGTTAATGAAATGTCGCTCATGTAGATCTTTGTTAAAATTATTTTGTACACTTTGTTTTTCGGTAATCTGTAACGAGTCTCAACCTTAACCTCAACCTCTAAGCAAAAAATAAAAGAACAATAATCCAACCATCCAATCATCCAATAATCCAACCATCTAATCAATCAACTCCTCACACATTCATCATTGACTTGGGTGTCTTAAACTTAGTTATGTCGGTTTCATATAGTATTGTCGCTCAAATTTTTGTTTTTTTTCTCAAGAAATTAAATAAAAACATTCCTTCATTTCCGTTTGAAAAAATTAGAAAAAATTTTTAATATTCTCTAATCTTTAAGGCCGAATAATAATTCTTCATTCTTAATTCTTCATTCTTAATTTTTAATTGCGGCTTGCCGCGATATGAGATATTTAATTTTTTTCCAAAATATGTAAGTACTCTTCGGTTCTACTCGCTTTGTGATGCCTGTTTTCTTCTTTGTCGGCTCTGAATCTTTGATAATTTTTTGTTACCAAATCATATTTACCGTATTTTGACAAGATGTCTTTCACTTGGTTCACCGACATTAAACCCTCATTATTGTAACTTAAAAAAACATATTTAAAATTTGCATTTTCAATTAAATCTTCGAATGCTTCTTTTACTAAAGTCCTGTTACAATATTGAGATTTTTTGTAGAGTCTCAACCCTGTTTTTCCCTTTGGTTTAAAATTATCATAAAGAGCAATCGTGTTCAATAAGTGGTAGTTTGCTCCGTACTGTCTTGTGTTGTAAGGAGGATCAAGATACAAAATATCTCCCTCAATTTTTCTAATCAATAAGTTACTGTCCTCATTAAAAACAAGATGCACGTTGTCGTTTGAAATAAATTCGGCTGGTTTAATATCCAAAGTTTTTTGAGCGGATTTCTTCAAATGCTTTAAAAATGCACCGTAAACGGATGCCGTATTAGCAACCTTGTCCGCACTTTCTAATAAACTGCTCAATAAAAAATAATACAAATCTTCGCTTATTTCTTTCGTCTTTTTCCATTTTTCAATTTTAAGTCTTGCAGCATCAATTTTCTTTCCGTTTTCATCGGAAAAGTATTGCCGGCCGCTTCCACTCCCAATGCAATAATTTTTGTAAATAAACCCCTCTACGAGGTCGAGGTTATTTAAAGTTTCAATGTAATCTTCTTTTCCAGGTAACGGATTGTGGTTTCCAATGTAATTTCTAATTAAAACGTAACTGAAATATTCAAAGTCGTTAGCGATTATTTTTTTTACTTCGGTTTTGAATTTTCTGCCGATAATTCCTGTGCCGGCAAAAATGTCGCAAAAAGTTTTGTCGGATAAATCACTCCCAACTACTGACGTAATAGTTGATTCAATAAAATTCGATAGCTTGTATTTAGAGCCAATGTAATTCATTACTCATTCTCGTTGTATAGTAAAATAATGTAACAGGAAACTTTGTACGTCTTTACCCTAACCGTTTTATGTTTGTAAGTAAAAGTTATCTCAATGGGCTTACTTAAATCAAATCTCTCAATAATTTCTTTTATTCTTTCTGCTGTAACGTCTTCGCCCAAATAAACTATTAACAATCTTGAATCAGCTCCGAAGCGCCCTTCGTCTTGGTATTTGTAAAGATATTTCTCTCAAGATTTTCACACTCAAATAATGTCGTTCCGCTGCCCATAAATGGGTCAAGAATTATTTCCCCATTTTTGGTAAACCGCCTAATTAGTTGATTTGGTATTTGAGGGATAAAGTTTCCGTGATAGACGTTAGAATGCTTTCCCTTTTTGTCTCTTTCTTTAATAATCCACAGACTATCGACAAAAATATCAAGGTCATTCCAATTTGTTAAATCCA
>WFQV01000435.1 GCA_015486905.1 Melioribacteraceae bacterium
CGCGGTGGCGAGGTTGCAAAACCTGACGTCGTGTCTCCCGGTGCTTGCGTTTCTACCGTGCCAAATTGGATTAATGCCGACAGGTTCTGGGGGACGAGTATGGCTTCCCCTTATTCGGCGGGTGTGATGTCACTTCTGCTAAGTGCATTCAAAGCCGAATATCCTAAGGTAAAAATTCCTTCGCGGTTACTTTACAAAGCCTTGCGTGAAAGCGCCGTTTGGCAGAAAGGCTACACGCACTTGCACCAAGGCGGTGGATTAATTAACGTAATGAACGCCTACAAACTGTTGAAGAAATGGATTAAAGAAGGTGAAATTAAGAAGTTCGAGACGTACACAACTTCCGCTTTTGCTCAGACGATGCCGGATTTTCACGCACCTGCTCTTTACATCCGAAACGGAAATTTCCTGACGGGTGATGAAACATTTGCATTTAAAGTTACGCGGGATAATTTTATCGGTAAAAAAAGATTTTTCAGAATATTTAAACTTAAAAGCGATGCCAATTGGTTGAAAACAATTCCCAAAAGGACTTACATTCGTAAGAACCAGAAGGCAACAATTAATGTCCGTTTTGACAAATCGAAAATGCAAAAGCCGGGACTTTACAACGCTGAAATAAAAGCCTACCGTGCGGACAAAACACATTTTCCCGAATTTAATTTGATGGCTACGGTGGTTATTCCTTACGAATTTACTCCCGCCAATAATTATTCGCACCATTGGTATTTTAAGGACTTGGCACCGGGAATGAACAAACGTTTCTTTTTAGATGTGCCTCCCGGAGCAACTTCCCTGCGAATAAAGTTACACGCTAAAGAAAACAATTACGCCGTTGCGTGGTATTCCCTTCACAAACCGGACGGAAGGCAAATGGGAATGGGCTTCATTAAGTCCAACAAGGATGGAAATGAGAAAGAATATTATTATTACAATCTCTCCCCAGGCGTTTACGAGCTTGACGTACTCGGTTATTTCAGAGCAAAGGCAAAATCAAACTTTGATGCCGAAGTTCAGTTCGGCGGTTTGGAAAAACTCGAAGATACTCCGGTATCTGCGGAGAATAATAAAATCAAGGTCGTGAACAATTATTTGGAAGTCAAAAATTTGAATCTAAGCGGTAAAATTTTGGGCTACGAACAAAATTACACGGCGAAATTAAAAGATACCGACGTTTACGAACTGCCTTTTGTGCTTAGGAAAGACGAAGGGATGAAGAGCTTTGAAATTTCAATCAGTAAAGAAGATTTCAACAAGACGACGGACTTCGCGATTCAAATTTACAATAAGGACGGTAAGGCAATTTCAAAAACCGGCTTAAGTTACAAGAGCGATGTGATTTCCGTGCGCAATACATTTAAGGAAGACAGCACAAAGCTGAGGCTTGAACTGCGTCCTGCATTTGCCAACGGACCCGAACCGATGACGGTTCACATTAAAGCAATTACATATTTTAAAAATCCACAGAGTATTAAAGTGACTGAACGTGGTTCGGCACAGGCGGTGTTCTACCCCTCGATTACAGAAACATTAAAATTGAACTTCAAAGCGCCGAAAGATTATTTACCTAAGGACGCAAAGCCTTACGGGAAAATTTACTTTAAAAATACAAATGACAAAACAGAGTTCGAATTTCCAGTTTATTTCACTTATTAGGAGTAATTTATGAGCGAAGAAACAAAAATTGCAGGGCTGCCGAACAATGCGTATCGTGAGCTAAAGCCCGGTGAAACTTACGTTCCCATTATGCTGCCGGACAAAGTTTACCCGGAGGTGAACTTGTGGTCCGTGCTGTGGGGACTTTTAATGGCAATTCTCTTTTCCGGTGCGGCCGCCTATTTGGGACTTAAAATAGGGCAGGTGTTCGAAGCGGCTATCCCGATTGCGATTATTGCGGTGGGACTTTCGGCAGGTTTTAAAAGGAACTCCGCTTTGGGTGAGAATGTGATTATTCAATCGATTGGTTCAACATCCGGAGCAGTTGTTGCGGGTGCGATTTTTACAATACCCGCACTTTACATTCTGAACCTCCAAGCGCAATTTTTCCAAGTCTTTATGGCATCACTCTTGGGCGGCTTTTTGGGCATACTGTTCCTTATTCCCTTCAGAAAATATTTCGTTGCTGAGATGCATGGCAAGTTCCCCTTCCCCGAAGCAACAGCTACAACGGAAGTACTTGTTGCCGGTGAGAAAGGTGGCAATCAAGCCGTGGTGTTGGTCGTTGCCGGTTTGATCGGCGGAATTTACGATTTCATCGTTGCAACATTCGGCTGGTGGAGTGAGGTTTTTTCCACGCGTGTAATTGACATCGGGAATACGGTTGCGGACAAATTTAAACTTGTATTTAAATTGAACGTCGGCGCTGCGGTAATGGGTTTGGGCTACATCGTAGGATTGAAATATGCGGCAATAATTGCGGCAGGATCCTTCGTTGCCTGGTTTGTGATTATTCCTATCTTTGCCTACTTGGGACCTGTAATCACACAGCCAATAGGTGCAAATGTTCACATGTTAATTAAAGACATGACCGCCGAGCAGATATTCAGCAATTACGTTCGCCACATTGGAATCGGCGGAATAGCAATGGC
>WFQV01000436.1 GCA_015486905.1 Melioribacteraceae bacterium
CTTGCAGGATTAGTGTTCAGCCAGTTCCCTAATTATTCTCCCCAGCAAGTTGCTCAGCAAATTAGAATAACTGCAGACGATATCTACGGTAGGAACGATGCAAGCTACGCTTACCTTTTGGGGCACGGAAGAATAAATGCCTATGCTGCTGTTTCCACAGATTCCGCCAAAGCAGTTCGAATAGAGAAAACCGAATTCGTTGACGAAAGCAACGGCAACGGTGTTTTGGAACCTAACGAAAAGGTTGGAATTAAAATAAAATTTAAAAATATTTTGAACGCAACAAGTTCTCTCAAAATAAAACTCATTTCAAAAAGTAAATATGCGGAAGTTCAAAATGGAGATTTCGATGCCGGCTCAATAGGTGAAGGGGATGAATTCGATAATTATTCGCAAGAGTTCCTTATTAAGCTTACATCTGACGTTCCTCAAAATTACGAAGTACCTTTGCTGCTTAAATATTCAGACAACGATTACGATGACTTTGAGTGGATAAGCGTTCTCGTTAACCCGACCTATATGACACAAAGCGCAAATAATATTACTTTAACTTTTACAAGCAAAGGAACATTGGGTTATAACGACTATCCCAACAACACGCAGGGCGATGGCTTTGAATACAAGGATAGTCAAAATCTCCTTTTCGAAGGTGCGCTGATGTACGGTACAAGCTCCAAGATGTTAGACGACGCCGCACGCGACGTTTCAGGCAATAGACAAGACAACGACTTTACTATGGCGAAGCCTTTTACTCTTAGTTCGCCGGGTAGTCTTGCCGATGTACAAGGGCAGACAAAATTTAACGATTTTAATGCAACCGGAACAAGCTTGAAAATTAAAACAACGATGAACACTTTCTCCTTTAGTGATAAGGGGAAAAATAATTTTGTTATTGTTCAGTACATTTTTGCAAATTCAACTGCCGAGGACATTACGAATTTCAGATGTGGCTTATTCCTGGATTGGGATATCGACGGCAATACGTACGACGATAATGTAGTCGATTTCGACACGCAAGGCGGCTTCGGTTATGCTTACAGCTCGTCAAAAAAGATGACTGATGCTTACTTAACCTGTGCTTTAATTTCCAAGGGGACTTACAATTTCTACGCTATTCAGAACGACGGTAAAGACGGCGGAATAAATGTTTACGACGGATTTTCCGACGATGAGAAATGGCTTGCACTTTCGAATGGTACGACAAAATCAAAAGCAGGCCCGCAGGACATCTCTTTCGTTGCCGGAGCGGGTCCCTACACCATTCACGCCAATCACAGTATTACCGTAGCTTTTGCTCTTGCCGGAGCGGAATCCGTTGACAGTCTTCGCATCGCGGTAGCAGCTGCGAAAGCAATTTACGATTCTACTTTGACAGAAGTAAAAAACGAAGGGAATAAGGGGATGCCCCGTAAATTTGCTTTGTTACAGAATTACCCTAACCCCTTTGGTGGTGCGGTTTCCGCAGGAAATCCCACGACTGTAATCAAATACCAATTAGCGAAGCCCTCACCGGTCAAGCTCTCCGTTTACGACATTCTTGGCAGGAAGGTAAGAACATTGGTCAGCGGTTTCCAAACAAGCGGTTACCACAGCGTCAACTTTAATTCTTTGAACTTATCTTCCGGGGTTTACTTCTACAAATTAAAAGCCGGTAACTTTACGGCAATCAAAAAGATGATTTTGTTGCGATAAGTTCGGCACAAATAAATTTTACTAAGACGCATTTCGATATTAAATTTCGGGATGCGTCTTTTCCATTTAAATTATAAACATCGGAGGTTGAATGTTAGCCGAAAGAATAAATAGAATAGAGACTTCCCAAACGATGCAGGTTGCGGCTAAGGCTAAGGAGCTTCAGGCAAAGGGTTTTAATGTTGTGGATTTAAGCGTTGGCGAGCCGGATTTTCCCACTCCCGAAAATGTTAAAAACGCCGGGATAAAAGCAATTGAAAATAACTTTACAAAATACACTGTTAATGTGGGGTTGCCGGAACTGCGACAGGCTATTGCAAACAAATTAAAGCGAGACAATGGTCTCGATTATTCACCCTCTCAAATAATAGTTTCGAACGGTGCAAAGCAAAGCCTATTCAATGCTGTGCTTTCCCTCGTTAACCCCGGTGACGAAGTTATTATTCCCGCACCTTATTGGGTTTCCTACCCGAATATGGTTGCTCTTGCAGGGGGCAAAAATGTTTTTGTCCCTGCAAAAGAATCAGACGGATTTAAGATAACAACAGATTCGCTTAAAAATAACATTAGCGGTAAAACCAAATTATTAATTTTGTGTAACCCCTCCAACCCCACTGGGGCAGTGTATTCTAAAGACGAGCTCGCTCAAATAGCTGATATTATTGAGGGAAACAACATCTTCATAATTGCGGATGAGATTTACGAAAAATTAGTTTACGACGGCTTTGAGTTTGCAAGTTTTGCTTCGCTGAAAGAGAGCTTGAAAGAAAGAACAATTGTTGTAAACGGCGTCTCCAAAGCCTTTTCTATGACCGGCTGGCGCTTGGGTTACGCTGCCGGACCGAAGGAAGTAATATCCGCAATGGCGAAAATTCAAAGCCATAGCACTTCCAACGCTTCAAGCATTTCACAAAAGGCGGCTTTGGAAGCCCTTAGCTCCACTCAGGAAGAAGTTGAAAGAATGCGAAGGGAGTTCCAAAATAGAAGAAATTTAATTTTCGAAGGAATTAACGATATTGAAGGACTGAGAGCCGCAATGCCGCAAGGAGCTTTTTATTTGTTTGCAAACGTTCAAAAATTATTTGGGAAGCAGGCTGGGAATTTTCAAATAAACAGCTCGCTCGATTTTTCTCTTTATCTTCTCGAAGAAGCTAAAGTTGCTATTGTACCCGGCATTGCTTTCGGAATGGAAGGCTACATTAGAATTTCCTACGCCGCTTCTAC
>WFQV01000437.1 GCA_015486905.1 Melioribacteraceae bacterium
CGATTTAATCTTTGACACTCTGAACAATTCACCTAATTTAGATGCGGCAATAATCTTTTCAGATGGTAATATTACAACCGGAAGCTCGCCCGTAAGCGAAGCCGAAAGAATCGGAGCAAAACTCTTTACTATCGGCGTTGGCGACACAACAACAAAGGCTGATATTGAAGTTTCGAAAGTCCTCTCAAATTCTCTTGTTTATTTGAACAAAAAAACCGAAATTAAGGTAACCCTTGAAAACAAAGGCTTCGGTAACACACAGGTACCCGTAACCCTTTACGACGGGGGCAAACCCCTTTTACGAAAAACTGTTACCCTTTCCTCAGGTGGAATAAATAACGTATCTTTTACTTTCACCCCGAAATCATTGGGCGAAAGGCGGATGCGTGTTGCAATCCCCAATATTAAAAGGGATTCCAAACGGGGGAATAATTCAAAATATTTTTATGTTAAAGTTCTGGATTCCAAAATAAAAATAGCTTTAATTTGTGGCTCTCCGAGTGCAGATTATTCATTCATTAAAAAAACCTTAGATGAAAACAAAGAATTTAAAACCTCGTCAATCGTTGAGCTGACAAAAGACAAAACAATTAACGGCGGAAGGGCGAAATCAATTTTAGACAGCAGTAACGTTTTGTTTTTAATCGGTTTCCCAAGCAATAATTCACATCAAAATCTAATCGGTTTGGTAAGAGAAGAAATTCAAAAAAAAGGCAAACCGTACTTTCTGCTTTTTTCAGTCGGGACGGATTTTTCCAAACTCAAAGAATTTAATTCAATCTTAAATTTCCGGACGAAAGAATTTGCAAGGATAAATTTGGAAGCAAATTTAATCGCGAAGTCTTTTGACGACCCGATATTAAAATTGACCGTAGGTAACGAGGTTAAATATTGGAACAATCTTCCACCTGTAAATTTTTACGGCGAGGATATTGTCCCTAAAGCCGGTACGGAAGTTATTGCACACGCTGTCCTGAATAATCGCAGAACAGTTTTCCCCTTTATTATTAAGTATTCCAAAGCACGGAGGCGCTCAATTACAATACCTGCCGGCAATATCTGGAGGTGGAAGCTGCGGCCTTCCTACAACGCTTCCCTTCTGTTCGATGACTTTATTAATAATTCAGTCAAATGGCTGAACGCAGCAAATAATCTTCGAAGGTTCAATTTACAGCCCTTGAAAAAAATATTCGTCAAAGGAGAAAAGGTTTACTTTCAAGCGGAAGTTTACGACGAAAGCCTAAACCCTGTAAACACCGCTGACGTTGAAGTAAAAGTTAAAACCGGAAATGAAAATTTTCAGACCGTCCTGGTAAACAAAAATAACGGACTTTATGAGGGCTACTTCGAAAATCTGAAATCGGGTGAATATTCTTTTGTCGGTGAAATATCCCAAGACGGTAAAACTATTTTTAAAAATTCCGGTAAGTTCACAATTGCAAACATCAACCCGGAATTGCTAAAGACAGATATCAACAAGGATTTTCTAAAACTTTTAGCTAATGTCTCCGGTGGGAAATATTTCGACTCAAAACAACTTGAAAAATTGAACACTCAACTCATTTCACAATTAAGTAAAATTCACAAGACAAAAAATGTTTCAATGGATTACCGCTTATGGTCTTACCCGTTGACTTTAATCATAATCATTTTTCTCTTTTCATTAGAGTGGTTTTTACGTAAAAGAGCGGGCTTGCTTTAAACTCACATTTTTCAACAAAAGTAAATTTTATTTTTACCGCATTTCTCTTAAGGTACAAGTTTAAATTCGTTGGCAAAAAATTAGCTTGTCTTTTCCTTTTTAGCGTTTTGTTACTATTTTTTGCTTTCCTTATTTTTCCCAACCCACCCTTTCTCTCCCTTCCCGTCCTGCCTGTCGCATGCCTGTAGGGAGGGCTGATTCTTGGTGTGTATTGAGAACCTCACTCTGCAGAATGTGAGGAAAGGGTGAATAGGTTTTAAAAATAATCGACCTCAAAGTTGTCAAACGTTAACGGAAGACAATAACGGAAAAAACGATGCCGAAGGTATCGAAGTGAAGATTTCAATCCTTTTAGAAAGCTGGTTGAGTAGCCAGGTTTGCCACGCTCCAACACAATTATTTCATTAACCAACAACTTCATATGTTGGAATGCA
>WFQV01000438.1 GCA_015486905.1 Melioribacteraceae bacterium
TTCACGTACAAGAGCGTAGTAGTATTGATTCTGCCACCTTAACAATTCTTTTTCAGCTTCGGGAGTATTTAATTGAATACTATTTAAAAACGGTTCAGGGAAGCCGCCGAATTTATTCAATTTTGTTAGCAATGAGTAATTACCCTCAAACTTTTTAGCTTCAGCCACAGTAACAGGATTAAGCCGGAAATGGTAATATCTTCCTGCAAGAGAATCACCGCTTTTGGCGAAGAAATCCATTCTGGCGCTTCCGGTAATTAGTATTTTTTGAAAATCTTCTTTTTTATCGTAAACACCCTTAATGTAATTTTTCCAATTGGACATCTTGTGAATTTCATCAAAGACAAGCAACTCTGCATCTTGCCGCCACGTTTGTTCCCTTATTATTTTCCTGTCGTTTATATTATCGTAATTTAAATAAACAGCATTTTCAAATTGTAAAATAATTTGTTTTGCAAGATAAGTTTTCCCGACCTGGCGAGGTCCGGTTAAAAATATCATTTTTTTATTTAAGTCATTTAATATGTCTTCAAATAAATATCGTTTCATATGCGTAAATATCGCAAAGCATTGCATAATAGTCAAGACTTTTTTGCAATCTACTGCAAAATAGTCGTATTATTTGTGGTAGGTCTTTAGTAACGAGTCTTAAGTCGTAAGTAACAAGCATACGGTAAAGCCACGAATGCACGAATTTTATTCAACCAAGAACTAAGAACCAAGCACTACGAACCAAAAACAAACGAGTAACAAGTTTATCTATTCTCTATCATCTGTTTAAGAATCGCTTGCAATATTTCGCCTGCTTTTCCGATTAATGAAAGGTTTGCCAAAGGTGTCAGCTCGGTAGGTTGAATGTTGATTTCCACCAAATATGCTCCGGATTTTTTAGCTGTAATCGGTATGTACGCAGCCGGATAGACAACTGCCGAAGCGCCCACAACAAAACAAATGTCGCATTGTTCCGCTGCTTTTTGTGCAGAGGCTAACACGTCCGAGGGCAGCATTTCACCGAACCAAACCACATCGGGACGGATAAGACCGCCGCATTTGGGGCAATGCGGTACTTTGCTTTCGGATTTAAATTGTGTGGTATCGTAAAACGTTTTACAATTAATACAGTAACTTCTTTCGATATTGCCGTGAAGTTCGTAAACTTCTTTACTTCCAGCCCGATTGTGGAGATTGTCAATATTCTGTGTAACTACGACAACCTTTTTGAAATAATTTTCCATTGCAGCAATTGCCAAATGGCCGGGATTGGGAGTGGCATCGCGGATTATTTTTCGCCTATATTGATACCACTCCCATACTCTGTCGGGGTTTTCCAAAAAAGCGTCAAAATTTGCAAGCTCTTCAGGACGGTAATTTTTCCACAAACCTTCCTTGCCCCGGAAGGTAGGAATACCGCTCTCGGCTGAAATTCCTGCACCGGTAAAAAACAAAATCGATTCCGATTTTTTTAACTTTTCAATGAATTCCTGCGGAAATTCCATCGGACTTAATTAAGTTCGTCCTCGACTTCCTTCAAAAGTTTCTTTGAATCTTTGAGCCTCTGCGCATCGTCACGCTCCTGAATTTTACAGCTAAGCGCTTTGTCCAGCATTTCTTTTGCTTTTTTGTATTGGTCTTCTCTGTAAAGAGCCTTTGCGTAGTCGTAATAGAACATAATGTAATTGGGGTACATTTGAACGGCTTTTTTGTAATGAACCAAAGCAGTGTCAATATCTGCCCAGCCGAGTCCCAAAACCGTTAATGCAGGTTTCCATTTTTCGCTTATCTTTGCGTGGGTTCTTGCCAAGATGTAATGCGTTAACGCCATGTCGTAAACCGTACCATTGTTTAATTTAAGCGATTTCCGGCAGTCGTCGCGTACTTTGGTAACAACGCCCGCTACCGAGAAAACACCTTTAAACAAGGCAATTCTACCGTTAACGATTGCTCTTCTCAAATAGGCTCTTGATTGATTGGGCGCTAATTTAACGGCTTTTTCAGCATGAGCAAGAGCAACTTTGTAAGTAGCATATTGCTTGTCTTCCTGCTCGGATGTTTCCCTCGGCATGTGAGCGGCAATATTGGAGTAAGCACGGCTTAAGCGCCATTCGATTTCCCAATTGCTGGTGTCTAATTTTTCAGCTTGCAGCAAAACCTTCAGCGCTCCGTCATCATTAAAGGCTTCGGTAATTGAATCCGCCTTGGCAATTAGTTGCTCAACCGTTTGAGAATAACTTTGCCCGCAGAAAAAGATAATTCCTACAAAAAGGATTGAGAAAATTCTTGCTTTCATAGTACCTCCCGAATTGTTTTTTATTTTTCTTCCGTTTCGTCTTCGGTCGAACGTTTCTTGTAAATCTGAGTTTCCGCCAA
>WFQV01000439.1 GCA_015486905.1 Melioribacteraceae bacterium
AAAAAATTCTTTACTTTCGCTTAAGTAAAGAGCCGACAATTTGCGGCTACTTAAAATTGTTTCCTAAATAATGCGAAAGGACTTGATCGAAACGACAAGTACCTGATATGGCAAAAAATCACGAATATTTAATTGTAGGCGGTGGACGCCTGGCAAAGCATTTAGCGCACTATTTCCGACTCGAGAACATTGATTTTATTCAATGGAAGCGAAATGAGAATATTTTGTTCGGGGAGACGCTAAAAAGAGCTTCTAAAATATTGTTAGCCATTAAAGATGACGCAATAGAATCTTTCTTGGATGAACATTTTCACCAAAAATCTTCCGACCAAATATTTGTCCATTTTTCCGGCGCACTTAGTTTTAACAAAGCCGAGGGCGCACATCCTTTAATGACTTTTTCCGAAAGGCTTTACAGTCTTAATTTTTACAGAACCATTCCCTTTGTTCTTGAGCGAGGCAGGTTAGATTTTAAAACCCTATTCCCCGAACTAAAGAATCCTTCTTTTAAAATTGCTCCCGAGGAAAAAACTTTGTACCATGCTTGGTGCGTAATAGGCGGCAATTTCCCGGTAATTTTAATGCAAAAATTTCAGGAAGAGATGCGCCAAAATTTCGGGCTTACGAAAGAAACCCTTATCCCCTATTTAAAGGCTGTGTTTGAGAATTTTTTTGAGGAAGAAAATTCTCTTACGGGTCCCTTTGTTCGTCGGGACTTTCAAACAATTAAAAAACATGACGAGGCACTTAAAAATACTGACTTTGCGGAAGTTTACGCAGCATTTGTCAAATTTTTTTGGAAACGTGAAATAGGAGTAACAAGATGAAAAGCGTGAAGGGATTCCAAAAGTTAAAAGATGAAGGACAAAAAATCACAATGACTACTTGCTACGATTATTGGTCGGCGCAAATAATAAATGAGAGCAATATCGACGCCGTTCTTGTCGGAGACAGCACCGCTATGGTGATGCACGGTTTTGAAACGACCGTAAATGCAACTATCGAGATGATGACGTTTCACACCGCTGCGGTAAGAAGAGGATTAAAGGACAAATTTCTGATTGCCGATATGCCCTTTCTTGCACACAAAAAGGGACGGGAATATTTGGTACAAGCGGTTGAAGCATTATTTAAAGCCGGTGCGCAAGCGGTAAAAATTGAAGGAGGAACGGAAATCGCCGACGATGTTAATTTCCTGGTTAAAAGCGGAATTCCGGTAATGGGTCATCTCGGGTTAACCCCGCAGTCTGTTAACCAATTCGGGGGATTCAAAATACAGGGCAAATCCCAAGAGAAAGCCGAAGAAATAATTAACAGTGCTAAAGCCCTTGAAGAAGCCGGCTGCTTCGCAATCGTCTTGGAGATGGTGCCCGCCTCTCTTGCAAAGTCCGTTACGGAGGCTTTGAATATTCCGACAATCGGAATAGGTGCCGGTAAATTTACTTCGGGACAAATTTTGGTTCTTCAAGACTTGCTGGGATTGACTAAGGCTTTTTCACCTAAATTTTTGAGGAAATATCTGAATGGCTACGAAGTTATTTTGAACTCACTTAATCAATATGCCAACGATGTATGTTCGATGAAATTCCCTGAAGAAAAGGAGAGTTTTTGATGAGAGTAATTAATGAACCGCAGAGAATAAAAAAAGAAATGCAGGAAATCTCTGCCGGAACAATCGGTTTTACACCCACAATGGGCGCCCTTCACAAAGGACATATCAGTTTAATTAAAAGGTCTTTAAAAGAAAATGATATTTCAGTCGTAAGTATTTTTTTAAATCCCACGCAATTCAATAATCCGGAAGATCTCAAAAAATACCCGGTTCAAACGGAAAAAGATTTGGAAATATTGCGCGATTTGGGTGTCCATTATTGTTTCATGCCCACCTACAAATCTCTTTACCCTGATAACTACACTTACAAAATAGAAGAAACAAACTTTAGCCGACAGCTTTGCGGGGCTTACAGAGAAGGGCATTTTACCGGAGTATTGACGGTAGTAATGAAATTGTTAAACATTGTTTCGCCGCACAAAGCTTATTTCGGGGAAAAAGATTACCAGCAGTTACAATTGGTAAAGGGGATGGCTAAAGCATTTTTTATGGATGTTGAAATAGTAGCCTGTCCCACGGTTCGGGAAGAGGATGGACTGGCACTCAGCTCCCGCAATAAGAGGCTAACGGCGGAGGAGAGAGCAATTGCACCTTTGTTTGCAAGACTTTTGAAATCCGAGAAATCGAACGATGAAATTAAAACGGAACTGAGGAAAAACGGGTTCAAAGTTGAGTATATTGAAACTATCGGGAACCGCCGCTTCGGTGCGGTTTATTTGGGAAAAGTAAGGTTGATTGATAATGTCGAAATTTAAAATATTAGTAAAAATTACCGGTTCGATAGCCGCTTACAAATCGGCTTATCTGATTTCAAAGTTAATTCAAGATGATTTTGAAGTGAAAGTCGCCGTAACCGAATCGGCTTTAAAATTTATCGGCGAAGCTTCATTGGAAGGTTTAACAGGTGAACCGGTTTTTAAAGATGTTTTTGAACCCGGTAAGATGATGAGCCACATTAACATTGCAAAGTGGGCGGACTTAACAATAGTAGCACCGGCAGATGCAAATACAATCAATAAATTTGCCAACGGCATTGCCGATAATTTGGTCACTTCTTTGTTCCTTGCACACAATTGGAGTAAACCTTATTTGATTGCACCTGCGATGAATACGGCAATGTTAAATCATCCTGCTACGAGGGAATCGTTAAAAAGACTAAAAAAGTGGGGGGTAAAAATATTACCGACAGGAGTGGGGAAATTGGCATGCGGCGACGAAGGGGAGGGCAAATTGCTAGAACCGGACCGAATTTACGGTTACATTCTCAACGAACTAAATTCTCACGGTAAGAATAAATTAAATATCGCTATTTCCGGAGGAGCTACGATTGAGCAAATTGACAAAATACGTTTTATTAGCAACGTTTCTACGGGAAGAACCGCTGCCGCACTGGCGGATTATTTTTTTAGAGAGGGATGCCAAGTAACTTTATTAAAAGGAGCTTCTGCTGCCAGTCCTGCATTTGATGTTGATATTATTGAGTTTCAAGATTTCTCGGATTTGAAAAATAAATTACAAAACCTCTTAAGCTCACAAGAATTTGACGCGGTAATTCATTTGGCGGCAGTAAGCGATTTTACCCCCGATTCTATTGAGTTTAACGGTTCGGAGATGATGTTGCCCCTTGAAAATAAGCTCGATTCAAAATCGGAAGAAATTAAAATTAAATTTAGAAGAAATGAAAAAATTCTGAATAGATTAAAAGAGTGGTCTCTTAACAAGGAGATAAAAATTGTAGCGTTTAAATTTCTTGAAAAAGAACATTCGGAAAGAAAGGGGAAAGAAATTGCTAAGCTGTTCAATTCTGCGGACTGGGTGGTATTTAACAGTTTGGAAGGAAGGGAAGGGACTGTTCAAAAGAAATTTGAATTTCTGGAGAGTAAAACCGAAAGCAAAAGGAACTTGGAATTGAACGAGCTGGCAAAAGTACTACTTAATAAAATAAGGAGGTCTAAATGATTTTGTGTATTGACGTCGGGAACAGCCAAATTTATGGCGGGCTTTTTGAGGAGAATGAGCTTAAGTTGCAGTTTAGAAAAAACGTAGGTGTGAGTTTTTCTTCCGACGAAATAGGGATTTTCCTTAAAAGCGTAATAAAAGAAAACGAGTTTAATCCCAAAGATGTTACCGCAATCTCGATTTGCAGTGTTGCGCCGGACAAAGATCATTCGCTTAAAAGCGGTTGTCAAAAATATTTTAACATTTCACCATTCTTTTTGGAGCCCGGCGTAAAGACAGGCTTGAAAATTCGTTACAAAAATCCTTCTGAAGTTGGAGCGGACAGAATTTCCAACGCAATAGCCGCCACGGAGTTGTTTCCTCAAAGAAATTTAATTGTGGTTGATTTCGGCACAGCCACAACCTTTTGTGTGATTTCGAAAGAGAAGGAATATCTGGGGGGAATAATAATGCCCGGAATCAGGATTTCGATGGAGGCATTAGAAGAGAGGACGGCGAAATTACCACGAGTAAGGATTATTAAAATCGACAAACCTTACGGGCAAACAACAGCCGAAAGCATTCAAGTTGGGTTGTTCCAGGGACAAAAGGCAATTGTTAAAGAGGTAACGAAAAACATTACAATAAATGTTTTTCAAGGAGAAAAACCAATAATAATAGGCACGGGGGGATTTTCCTCCCTATTTGAAGGGGAGAATATCTTCGACGAAATAATCCCCACGCTTGTCTTGCATGGTTTGTTAAAAGCTTATAAACTTAATGAGGAAAAAGGATGAAAAGGGAAATGCTAAAATCCAAAATACATCGAGCCGTAGTTACAGGTGCCGACTTAAATTATCGTGGATCAATTTCTTTAGGCAGGGAGTTGTGCAAAGCTGCGGATTTATTGGAGTTTGAGAAGGTTGACGTTTACAACATCAGTAACGGCGAAAGGTTTTCTACTTATGTAATTTACAGCAAAGAAGGTGAAATTACACTCAACGGAGCAGCGGCAAGGAAAGCGGAAATAGGGGACTTAATAATTATTGCAAGCTACGCTTTGTATGATGAAGGCGAAGCACAAAAACATAAAGCAAGGTTGATTTTTGTAAACGATAAAAATGATATTGAAAGGATTGAATAGTTGCCGTTTGAAATTTTTGATTTCGATTTTGTAGTTGTCGGAAGTGGCTTGGCGGGATTAAACGCCGCAGTTAAAGCTTCTGAATACGGACGTGTGGCAGTTGTAACAAAAGGCAAATTGAACGAGAGCTCTTCGTTCAATGCGCAAGGCGGAATAGCGGTAGCAATTGGTGAAAAAGATAATCCGAAGAATCATATCAAGGATACTCTTATGGCAGGCAGGGGGCTTTGTGACCCCGAAGCCGTTAAGATGCTTGTTGTGCAAGGACGTGAAGACGTAAACGCTTTAATTCGGGAAGGTCTAACCTTTGACAATCGAGACGGTAAATTGCTGTTCAGTTTGGAAGGAGGACACTCTACTAATAGAGTAATTCATTTAAACGGCGCCAATACGGGTAAATATATTACTCTCTATTTTGCGGAGCGCGTTAATAATAATCCCCGAATAAAAATTTTTGAAAATACTTTCGCAACAGGATTATTAAAGCAAAACGGAAAGGTAATAGGGCTGAAAGCTTTGAATTTATTGGACGAACAGAACATTGCTTTTTACTCACCTGCGGTAATATTAGCTTCCGGCGGTTACTCGAGGATTTACGAAAGGAGTACAAATCCCGATACCTCCACCGGCGATGGCGTTTGGCTTGCGGCAGAAGCCGGCACGGAAATACGAGACATTGAGTTCATTCAATTTCATCCGACTGCTTTTTACGACGGGACCAAGTTCACATTTTTAATTAGCGAAGCTGTGCGCGGCGAGGGCGGGTTATTATTAAACTCGAACTTGGAAAGGTTTATGCCGAGGTACGACGAAATGAATGAATTGGCTCCGCGCGATATTGTTGCAAAAGCAATTTTATCCGAGATGAAGAAAACAAGGAAGGATTTTGTTTATCTTGATTTAAGACATTTAAATGCCAAACTGTTTAAGGAGAAATTTTCTAACATTGCTAATTTTCTGAATACCGCGTCAATTGATTTTACAAAGGATTTAATTCCCGTAGCACCGGCAGCACATTACACAATGGGAGGAATAAAAACGGATTTGGACGGAGCGACAAATATTCCAGGATTATTTGCTTGCGGCGAATGTGCTTCTACCGGAGTTCACGGTGCCAATAGATTGGCGAGCAACTCCCTGCTCGAGTGCCTTGTGTTTTCTGAAAGGGCGGTGGAAAAAGCAAAGAATTTAATCGGCAGTAAAATTGAAAAATGCGAAAAAGATTTGAGCCCCGTATTTATTAGTTCTACAATGCATGATGCTTACGAAACATTGAAAATAAAGGTTGCGGAGCTACTAACAAAGTCAGCAAATATTTTAAGGAAGGGTGAAAACTTAAAGGAAGCACTTAAAGAAGTAAAAGAATTAAAGGTTGGAACTACGTTGGATGAGTATTATTCAATTAAAGCTCGAAGTTTAAAAAAATTAGCCTCGATGATTCTAAAAGCAGCAGAATTAAGAGAGGAAAGCTGTGGGGCTCATCAGAGGGATGACTTTAAACAAACAAGAGCTGAATTTGAAGGGCATTTCACATTTAAAGAAAATGAAATTTATTTCGAGAGGGAAAATGAACAAGAATCGAGATTACTTAATTAAATCCGAAGAATTGATAAGTTTGGCTTTAAGAGAAGATATCGGAGAAGGAGATATTACAACTAACGCTATCGTCGATGGACATTATTTAATTAATGCGAAAATTATTAGTAAAGAAAACGGCGTTATTTGTGGTATCGAGGTTGCTAAAAAAGTCTTTGACTTGTTAGGCGGAAAGGTAAAATGGAAGGAAAAAGCCAAAGAAGGAGAAGAGATAAAGTCCGGTGAAATAATAGCCGAGCTAAACGGAGAAATTAAAACAATTTTAAGTGGTGAAAGGACGGCGCTGAACTTCATTCAAAGAATGAGCGGAATAGCCACGAGGACAAGAAATTTCGTTAGTCAATTAAAAGGAACGGGGACGAAATTGTTAGATACAAGAAAGACCGCACCGGGAATGCGTTATTTGGATAAGTACGCTGTGAAAGTAGGCGGAGGCAATAATCACCGAATGGGTCTTTATGATATGATTTTAATTAAGGAAAATCACATTCGTGCGGCTGATTCAATTACCCAAGCGATTAAGAGAGTAAGGGAAAAATACGGGGACAAGTTTAAGATAGAAGTCGAGGTGAGAACCTTTGAGGAGGCTAAAGAGGCAATGGGGGAAAAGTCCGATATTATTATGTTGGACAATATGAACCTTTCGCAAATAAAGAACGTTTTGTCATTTTTAAAGGGAAAGGTTTTAACCGAAGTTTCTGGAAATGTTAATCTTGCAAATATTAGGGAAATAGCTTTAACGGGAGTGGATTTCATCTCGGTTGGCGAGTTAACCCACTCGGTAAAAGCTTTGGATGTTTCACTATTGTTCGAATGAAAGGAGAAAAAATGGAAGAAATAAAGAAAAAGATAGAGGAACTAAAAAAAGAAAAAAATGCAATTATCGTAGCTCACAATTACGCGAGACCTGAAGTGCAGAATATTGCTGATTTTACGGGGGATTCGCTCGAGCTATCACGGAAAGCATCCGAAACAAATGCTGAAATGATTCTTTTTTGCGGAGTACATTTTATGGCGGAAACGGCGTCTATTATTTCGCCGGAAGCAAAAGTTCTGTTGCCGGATTTAAACGCCGGTTGCTCGCTTGCCGAGAGTATTACGGCAGAGGATTTGGTAAATTGGAAACGTCAGCATCCTAATGCTGTTGTGATTTCCTATATTAATACTACAGCGGAAGTAAAAGCAGAGTCCGATCACTGTTGTACTTCTTCCAACGCGGTTAAAGTGGTAGAGGCAATTCCAAAGGATAAGGAGATATTATTTCTGCCGGACAAATTTTTAGGCGCTTACGTTCAAGAAATGACCGGTAGAAAAATTCATATCTGGAAAGGCTCTTGCCATGTCCATGAAAAAATTACCGAAACGGATTTCGAAGATATGAAAAGGGAAAATCCCGATGCTGTTTTTTTAATTCACCCGGAAAGTAGTTGTACGCAAAATTGCGTTAAAAAAGCCACACAGCACAATGACGATTCGATACGGTTTTTTTCTACAAGCGGGATGATAAATTATGTTAACAACTCCAATGAAAATAAATTTGTAGTTGCTACCGAAGTGGGTATTTTACACAGATTAAAAAAAGACAATCCCGGCAAAATGTTTATTCCGATAAAAGAAAACGCCGTGTGCGAATACATGAAATTAACTACCTTGGAAAAAATCTACTATGCACTTCTTTACGAGCAATACGAAGTAAAGGTGAAAAAAAATATTGCCGACAGGGCTAGAAAAGCCATTGAAAATATGATTTCTATTGGTTGACAAATGAATTTAATCGAGAAAGGGGAATATCGTAATGTTCAGAATTATTGGGGTTTTACTGTTGTTGTCAAACTTAATGTTTGCTCAAAAAGTAAATTTACAAGGGACAATTTATGATTTCACTACAAGCAAACCATTGCCAAGTGCAAACGTTATTTTAAAAACATTAAACAGAGGGACTGTCTCCGATGCGAATGGGAAGTTTCAATTTCCCGATTTGCCCAAAGGGATTTACGATTTAGTGGTATCTTATGTAGGTTACGCTAAGTTTAGCAAAAGAGTAATTCTGACAAAAAATTTATCCTTGAGAATTGAGTTAAAGCCCGTCAGTATTGAGTTAAAGAGAACAATCGTTAAAGGTAAGCAAGCTATATTGGGGGAAACCCCCGTGGCATTTACTAATGTTGACAGCCGGGAAATACAAACCGATTTAGGTGCGCGGTACGTTACTTCGGTTTTGGAATCTTCACCAGGTGTTTTTATTGACGAGGAGGGTAGTGGATTTGGCGATTCGAAATTATCAATTCGCGGCTTTAACCAGACAGAAATTTCCGTAATGATTAACGGCGTGCCGATGAATAATCCCGAAAACGGGGAAGTTTATTGGACCAACTGGGCGGATTTAAGCGATGTTGTCGATTTAATACAAGTACAGAGAGGATTGAGCGTCTCGCCTTATTCAGTTTCCTCGATTGGCGGAACGGTTAATATTATTACGCGAAACGGTTTCCAAGGAAGACACAGCTTGAAAGTAAAGAGTGAAATTGCATCCGGCAATTTTAAGAAAGGTTCTCTTTCTTTTATTTCCGGTTTGGGCAATTTTGCCAGGGTTGTAGGGCTGATAAGCTACGCCGATTGGAAAGGGTACGCAGAACAGACTTGGGCCAAAATGCTAACTTATTATTTTTCTTTTGCTTTTAATTGGGATAGAAATTTGCTCGAAATACAATTAATGGGCTCCCCTCAAAAGCATGGACAAAGAACATCACCGCAGTTAATTTCTACGTGGAATAGGTACGGATTGAAATACAACGCCGACTGGGGAATGCTTAACGGAAAGCCTTTAAATTTGAGGGACAACGAGTTTAACAAACCCTCGATTACAATTAATCATAATTGGCAGGCAAGCAAAAATCTGACTTTCTCAAATTCGATTTATTTATCCTACGGAAAGGGAGGCGGGCACGTTCCACCTTGGGGCGGGCTTCCGAAAGATTCGACCGGCAGAATTGATTTCCAATCCGTCTGGCGCAACAATTCAAAAAACATAGATTCCAATTTTAGTCCGACGCTTCATCGCTCTACAACGGCACTGCGATTTACAGTTCACAAACACAAGTGGCTTTCTTTCTTCTCGAACATTAAATACGTAAGAAATAACTTCAATTATTATTTCGGTTTAAACGGCAAATTGTACAAGGCTGAAAATTACAGCACAATTGGAAATTTACTCGGCGGTGATTATTACATCGGTAGCGGAAACGTGAACGACAATCCGCAAAAACTCTTGAAAGTCGGAGACAAAGTCGATTACGATGCAGACAGCTTCGTAAGGGAATTTGGCGGTTTTGCTCAAATCGAATTTAATTCCTCAAAAATAAATTACTATTTAAATACCTCTTTATCTCGAACTTCCTACGACAGGATTGACTATTTTAATTATCGTCCAAACGAAAAAGGAAGAGAAACAGGCTGGAAATATTTTACTAATTACACTTTGAAAACGGGGGTGTCATTTCATATAGACAAAAATGCCGGTTTGTTTTTTAATGTAGGCATGTTTTCCAGGGCGCCCCTTTCGATGAATGTTTACAATTATTTCAACGAACTTTACAAAGATGTGAAAAACGAAAAAGTCTTTTCGGTTGAAGGAGGGAGTTCTTTCAAAAACAAATTGTTTAATATCGACCTTGACTTTTATTACACCTTCTGGAAAGACAAGGCAATGATTTATGCATACAGTCCCCCGAACAGCTACAGTTATTATTATATGAATATTTACGGAGCAAAGGCACTGCACAAAGGAGTTGAATTAGACGGAAGTTTAAATTTAAATAGGTCACTCATCTTAAAAGGCAGTGCAAGTCTCAGTATGAATAAATGGCTGAACGATGTTAGCGCAATCTTAAGACCCGAGGGAACGACAAAGGACGAAATATTTTTTGATGCAAAACTTAAAAATCTTTACATAGGCAATTCGCCAATGACTAAAATATTTGTCGGACTGGTATTTAAGAAGAGTCTTAACGAAACGATTAAATTTTATTTTAATCCCCATTTTTACTTTTTCGGTAGGAGGTTTGCTCAATTCGAACCTATTAGTAGGAACGATGAAGAGGGCAGCGGTCAATCTTGGCGAGTGCCCGATTACAACAAAATTGATTTACACACGGGTTTGGTATTTGAACTGAAAAGTGCCATGGTGAAAAAGATAAAAGTAAATTTGAATGTTTTCAATTTGTTGAATAAAAAAAATATTATTCAGGCTTTTGACGGAGCAACGCATGATGCTTTAACTGCAAGGGTGTGGTTTAATCGTGAGCGTTGGTACGATTTTAGCATTACCGCGGAAATTTAGTTAACAGTGTTTATATATTATTACAACCTCAATACTTGTTTTTTGTCGGGAAATTAAAAAACATTCCTGAATTTCCATCTGTTTTTTTGCCGCTAATTACACGAATTTAGTCTTAAGTCTCAAGCTCGACGCCTCGCGCTAAAAAATTAGCAGGTGAATAATTAGTAACGAGTCTCAATCTTAACCTCAATCTTAACCTTAACCTTAACCTTAATTTCAATATCCAAACAAAAAATATCGGAACAAACCATGCATTCATCCAATCATGCAATCAATTTACTCCTTACGCATTCATCATTCATAATCATTTCCTATGGTGTCTTAAACTTAGTCATGTATGTTTCATTTGAAAAAATTAGCGAAAGTTTTTAATATTCTCCAAGCTTTAAGTACGAATAATAATTCTTCATTCTTAATTCTTAATTGCGGTTTACCGCATTATGCTTTTGAGTATTAATTTGGATAATGGGACGCGGATTAGTCATGATGAATTATGATTTACGCTGTTTCCTTGGGACAGCAAAAATTTTATTCCCTCAACCGTGTGAGATTAATTATATTTAAAGCTATGAAAATAAAAATTTTACAACAGAGAATTAACCGAAGTCCACACTGGGCGTACATTAAATTCTTTTTAACGGTAATTGCCGTTTACGTAATTTTATTTGAGTTCATCTTAAACACGGTGAGTGTTTTTCCCCGTCCGTCTTTAATTTGGGAGTCCGTTCTTTATTTATCGGATAAATTTAGTATCTTCAGTTCATTGGGAATTCTCTGGGCACTGATTTTCGGAGGGTTAATAATCTCGTTTTTTATTACTTATATTTTTAGAGTGCCCCTAATTACCTTCTTCGACAAATTTCCGGATGTTTTTATCCCGTTTAAAATTTTTCTCTTTTTTACGCCTTTGGTCTTAATCCTTTTTTGGAATATTTACTTTAAAGATAATTGGCTGACCGAATCTTTATTGATTGTTTTAGTAAGCATTTCAATCATATTTTACGAAATGGCGATTGCGTTGAAAGGAAGGAAAACTTCTTACGAGCTTGCGGCAAAAGGCTTGGGTAAATTACAAAACGAAATTTATTCGAAAATTACTTGGAAACAGATATTACCGGATTTAAAAGCGAAAATATCCCCGCTGCACATTAAGCTCTGGTCTTATGTTTTAATTTCACAGTTTATTTCGGGCAGTTCGATTGGAGGACTTTTCCGTGAGCTTTTTGAATATCGCGATGTTGCTGGTATTTACGCTTTGGCAATTCTGGTTTGGATTATTGTCTGGCTTAACGAAATGTTTTGGTATTACGTTTCCGAGAAAATCATTTTTTGGGAAAGCTGATTGAGATGAATTTAATTGAAGCTAAAAATATTTCAAAAAATTTTATTACGAGTTTCGGGCTGACTGTTGAACTGTTCGAGGATATTTCTTTCGAGTTGAGAGAGAGTGAAATTTTAACTTTTCTTGC
>WFQV01000440.1 GCA_015486905.1 Melioribacteraceae bacterium
CCCGGAGGGGTTGTATCCAAAGCTGACGGGGATTGTGTATTTTATTTTAGTTGTAAAATTACCGGATTGAGTTGCATCTCCGAATGGGTTAGGATAATTCTGGGAGAGTTCGAATTTTGCCGGGAGTAATCTGTTCCCCTCAACTTCCGTTAAATGTTTCTGGATTTCAAGATTATCGATTACCCAGCCCCAGCCGTTTTGGAGGTCATCGGCAAACAAGCGGAAGCGGATGAGGATATTATCCCCGGCGTTAAATGTATTCAATAAATTTAAAGAATGCTTTCTGTAGAGAGCGGAAGATTGCCCGCCGTTTTTGTAAGCATTAAGCCAAGTTGAGTCGTACCTTGCGTCGTAACCAGGCGCTAAAGATACCCAATTAACGCCATCTTTACTGCCTTCAACCACAACGTAATCATAGAAGTCCGGATTGGGAAATTTGGAACCTTTCTCACCGGGTTCGACGAGAGCAACATCGTCGTAGTTCAGAAAAGCATTACTACTATTGACGGTAATCGGCACTGTAAGGGTGTAAGTAATTTCTTTTTTGTTTTCGTAAGGGTGAGGTGAATGAACGGCGGGATTGGCAAATCCCGTGTCCTGCTTAACGGTAAAGTATTCACCAACGAACGCACTATCGTTTGTTGAAAAGTCATTTACGTAATAAGGTTGGGGGTCGGATATTACGAAAATATCTTTCTTGACAATTTCCGTTTGGATTCTCCTCTCGCCGTCAAAAGAGATGGCTGAAAATGTGTAAGCACCGCTCTTTTGAGGGGTGAAAGGAATTGTAAATGCGGTATCTTTCACAACGGAGCAGAATATTGTTTTGACCCGCTCGCCGTCGATAAATACTTGTGTGGAATCGTAAACTTCTTTTAATTGAAGATCGTAAGTAACGCCGGCAAGAGAATAGTTCACGTTTCTAAGTACCGGCGCGGGTTTAACCGCAGGCGGTTCGTAACCGTTTAACTGCGGCATTGTTAAAGTCCAAACACCCCTTCCATGCGTGGCAACAACAACTTGATCATTAACAATTTCCATATCGTAGATAGCCGTTGCTGGCAAATTGCTTTCAAGAAAGTGCCAGCTTTTGGCATTGTCCGTTGTTTCGAATATTCCTATTTCCGTGCCTGCCCAAATAATATTAGTGTTAAAAGGCATTACGAGCGCACTGTAGACAGCCACATCTGGGAAGCCCGTAGTGCTCTCCTTCCCGGTGCCAAAGCCGGAAATATCTTTCCACGTTTTGCCCAAGTCGGTTGTTTTCAAAATTTTCGGTGCATCGGCAAAGGAAAAAGTAACGTACGCTGTCTTAGGATCAATGGGGTCGGTTGCCAAGCCCGTTATTCTCCCCATTGTAACTTCCGTATAGCCGTTAGTTTCGGAAAAATTAAAACCGCCGTTAGTAGAAATGAAAAGTCCGTTATCCGGTTTAAGGTAACTCCCCACCCACACAACTTGCGGGTCGGCTAAGGAAATTTTAATTTGTGAAAAAGAACTGTTGCCTTTGAAAGAACCTTTTTCGAACTTAATTAATCTCCAATTATTACAGAAATTCGACGAACGCCAAACACCCGAAACTCCCAAAAGAAATACCAGGTCGGCATCTTGTTTTGATTTCGCAATTTTAGTAAAGAAAGGCGCTTTGCCGCTTCCCACATCATCTACGGTACCGACGACATAATGGTAATTCTTACCGCCGTCAAGCGACCTGCCCACATGGTTGTATTGTGAAGATACGAGTATTTTGTTCGGATCTGCGTAGTTCCAGTCGGTTTCGAATCCATCTCCTCCCCACTGTTTAACCCACACGGAGGCTGCGTTCGCCGAAACATTAAAGGGAGAACGGTAAGTGTCGTTGTCTTGCATTCCTCCTACGTATTCGTCCGCTCCGTTCTTTTTGTCCACTCCGTAAAATTGTGTGGTGTTGTAACCGTTTCTCGGTTGTGTAAATGTTCTGCCGTCATCATCCGAATATGACACACCACCGTCGTTAGCATCAACAATCCGCATACTGTTGTTTGTTGTGTCCGTTTTAACCAACACGATGTTGTGGTGGTCAACATGTACGCCCTTGTTTCTACCGCCGTATTGACCGTAGCCATC
>WFQV01000441.1 GCA_015486905.1 Melioribacteraceae bacterium
TTACACTATAAAAGAGATATTAGTGAGCTTTTCCATTTCAATAAATTTCACAACTTAATTCGGAGGTACCGTAATGACAAATGACGCAAAAAAGTTTATTGAAGTTAGAGATTTTCTCTTAAACGCCAATAACTACGAAGAAGCAATGGCCGGTTTTCAATGGCCGCACTTAACAAAATTTAATTGGGTGTTGGATTACTTCAACGAAATTGCAAAAGGGAACGATAAGAAAGCCGTAATTTACACTGATACTAAAGGCAACGTACGAGAAATTACTTTCGACGAACTGTACAAGCGTTCCAACAAAGTTGCAAATTTCCTTACCGATGCGGGAATGCAGAAGGGCGACAGAGTTCTAATAATGATGGAAACATCAATTGAAATCTTTGAGATTATTCTGGCAGTATTTAAAAACGGCGGTGTAATTATTCCCGCCGCATCATTGCTTACACCGAAAGATATTTCCGATAGAATAGACCGCGGAAATATTAAAATAGTTTTTGCCCACAAACCGTACGTTGAAAAATTCAACCGAGCCGGCGCAATGATTAAAGGTTTAACTGCTTTAATTGCGGTAAATGATTATTTTGTAGAAGAGGAATCCGCTACTAAAAAATACGACGGTTGGATTGATTATGAAGATACGAATGAATATCCCGACGAATATTCCCCTGCTTTTATTACTTTCACTACTGATCCGATGTTTATGTTCTTTACGTCCGGAACAACAGCAAAACCCAAACTTGTAATTCATGACCATAGTTACCCCCTCGGTCATTTAACAACAATGTACTGGGTGGGAGTTCAACCCGGAGATGTTCATTACAATATCAGCTCCCCAGGCTGGGCAAAATACCAGTGGAGCAGTTTATTTGTACCGTGGAATGCCGAAGCAACGGTTTTCACAATTCGTTACGCTCAGTTTGACCCCAAACCCGTTTTGGAAGCAATTGAAAAATTCGGCATCGACACCCTTTGTGCTCCCTTAAGCGTTTGGAAACTTTTCGTTCAAGAAGATTTAAGTAAATATAACTTTAAATTAAGAGAAATTGTTAGCGCCGGAGAACCTTTAAACCCCGAAATAATACGCCTCGTAAATGATAAACTCGGGATTACAATACGCGAAGGTTACGGGCAAACAGAATCAACATTATCAATCGGTTATTTTAAAGGAATAGAAATAAAAGAAGGATCTCTCGGTAAGTCTGCCCCAGGCTACAAGATTAATTTGTTAAGCGACACTCTCAATTCGGTCGAGCCTAAGCAGGACGGACAAATAGCAATTGAAACATACCCTGTTAAACCTTTGGGACTATTGGTAGGTTACGACGACGCACAACGGAACGAAGAAATATTTAAAGGCGGTTGGTATTTAACGGGCGATACTGCTTATCGAGATGAAGAAGGATATTTCCATTTTGTAGGAAGGAACGACGACGTTTTCAAAAGTCTTGATTACAGAATTAGTCCTTTTGAAGTTGAAAGTGAACTTATGGTTCACCCTGCAATTGTTGAGGCCGCTGTAATTCCAACCGAAGATGAGAGGGGCAGAATAGTCCCCAAAGCATTTCTGGTATTAAAATCGGATTTTCAACCTACACGTGAAATGGCTCTTCAAATTTTCACTTTTATAAGAAACCAAATTGCGCCTTACAAGCGTCCTCGTTACATCGAGTTTATGGAAGCCTTCCCGAAAACAATTAGCGCAAAAGTAATGCGTAAGGATTTACGCGCTTACAACGAAGAATTAAGGAAGGAAAACAAATTCGGTAAACTTGAATTCCGTGAAGCCGACTTTGCAAAAGAGCTAAATATTAGAAAAAGGCACAATTAACGAATAATAATGAAAAGAGAACAGATTACATAGAACAGGAAACTTTGAACGGATCAGACCTTCCAAACCTCATCAACCTCCGGGAGCCGCCTCTCTCTCGGAGGTTCTTAATTCACTAAAAAATATTTTCAATCTATCCATCCAAAAATAATTTTCTCTTCGTTTGCAAATTTAAAAACAAAAAAGCCTTATAACTTCTTTAGTTACAAGGCATTAAGTTTGTGGGGCCTAGCGAACTCCTCCCTTTTACTAATGCAAACTTTTACTTTAAAATATTCTTACGATTATGTGGAGATATTTTAGTATATTTACTACATAATTTTGGAGTATTATTTAAAGGATTATTGCACTTATAAGGAGTTTAAATTGAAAAGGTTGTTGTACAA
>WFQV01000442.1 GCA_015486905.1 Melioribacteraceae bacterium
AATAATAAATTTCTGTTCGCTTTTCACTATTATCAGATAGCCATTCATACTTCTCCCGACTTTTCATTTATAATTCATCATTCATAATTCAACATTCATAATTTCATTTCATCTGAACCTTTGAAAATTTGAACATCTTTTAAATATTAATTGCTAAATCAGCACCTTTTTGAATCTCGGTTCTTTTTTCATTTTAAAATAGTTATTTTAGCTAACAACAAACAAAATATTTAAAAACCGAAGTGATTGCTAATGTCCCCAAAAAGCAAAAGTGATTTTTCAAAAACGGTGAGAGTTCAAAACTCTTTGCTGAATCCTCTCGAGAAAAGATTTTTAATTTACATTTCCAAACTTCTGCCGGAAAAAGTAACCTCCGATTATTTAACTTTGTTCGGTTTGTTCGGCTCTTTAATTGCTGCTCTCGGTTACTTCTTAACCGATTATTCCAGAGTTTACCTCTGGTTTTCATCTTTAGGATTCGTAATAAATTGGTTTGGCGACAGTCTTGACGGAACACTTGCACGGGTTAGGAATAAACAAAGACCGATTTACGGTTATTTCATTGACCACAATACGGATGCAATTACAGCCATGCTAATTGCAATAGGTGCGGGGCTTTCTCCTTTCATCTCTTTTTACGTTGCTATGTTTGTTGTTTCGGCTTACTTTATGCTCGCTATTTTTACTTACATCAATGCTTATCTAAACGACGAGTTCGTTATTACGTACTCGGCTTTCGGCCCGACAGAGTTACGTTTAATAATAATAATCTTAAATACAGTATTCTTTTTCGTAAAAGCGGAAAATGCAACAATAACGATAGGGGATGCAACTTTTAAAATGTTCGACGCGTTGGGAATGTTGCTGGGCTTCGGAATATTGGTGCTCTACACAATTTCATTTTTTACTTACAAAAGAAAGTTCGAAAAAATTGACCCGCCGAAATAGTTTTAATCGCTACGAAAAATTGAGTTATGGGCGCAATTAAAGTCACGAAAGTATTTTGTTATTATTTCATTTTCCACAAATTGTTTTTGCTGTTAACATCGGGACATCTATTTGTTAGTAGCTCTACTTTCTCAATTTTCTTATCAGATTTAAATTCAACGGGAATACTTTTACCACCATTTTTCCAAACAGCTGCCGTTTTCCAAATTTCTTTTTGACTGCTATCGGCGAAAGTTATTTGTAGATCAACGGGTACGGGTATTGTACCTTTGTTAATCACATTAACTTTTACGGAATTTTTATTAATCGAAACATTCTTTATGCCCAGGTCGGGATATCCCCGCTCAAAGAACCATGGTTTCCAAAACCAATCCAAATTTTGCCCTGTTACATCGTTGAAAGTGTAAAAGAAATCGTATGGCAGCGGATGTTTACCGTGCCAGCGTTTAATGTATTCTCCTATTGCTTTTTTAAATTCTTCTTTACCCAACAAATCCATTAAATAGTAATAAGCAATTCCCGGTCGTGCGTAAGAAGCGACACGGTAAGCTCTTCCGAAAAGGAAGACGGAAGGAATCATCATCGGCATTTCGGTTTCATCCCCTGCAAAATCAGAGTAGCCGGCAACGTCTCCCACCAACGGATCATATTTCCCATTCTGTTTCTGAAGTTTCATCGGCAGCATTGTTGCCATTCCTTCGTCCATCCAAGCATATTTCCTTTCGTTTATTCCCATGTAAAACGGGAAGTACGTGTGTGTGATTTCGTGGGAAGTTACGAAAAGCTGACCGGTGTAAGAAGAAGAGCTTCCCTCATTAACCATCATCGGGGATTCCATCCCGCCTGCGCCGTTGAAGACGGTTAACTTGGGGTAAGGGAAAGGGACACCCGGCAGTTCGTTGGAAAGATAGTTAATGAATGCGATTGCTATTTGCGCTACTTTGTAAAACTGCTCTGAGCTTTCTTTGTATGCGGCATCTACGATAGTGCGCCGCCCGGTTTTTTTATCCACCACCAAACTCCCCATATCCCAAAGGTAATGGTCGCTTGTGCCAAAGGTAAAATCCGTTACGTTGCATGCTTTGAAAATCCAAGTATTGTA
>WFQV01000443.1 GCA_015486905.1 Melioribacteraceae bacterium
AAATGTTTAACGGCATTAGCCGAGCTAAAAATTAAATAATCGAACCGGGAGAAGTTATTAATTGCTTTCCAAAAAGGTTGATTATCAATAATCGTTTGTGTAACAAACGTTGGAAAGAAAATCACTTTGCCGCCGGATTTGTAAATTATTTTGTAAAAATCCTCAGCCGTTTCAAAGCTGCGCGTAATTAAAATATCCTTATTAATATTGGGATAAATCATCTCGCAGTGCCATTGTAAATTTCTTCCAAGATAATTTTAGCACCGGCTCGCTTTAAGTCGCCGGCTAACTTTCTGCCCATCCGTTCAGGTTTTAATTTACTACCTCGGATTTTTTTCCGGAATGAGATTGAGCCGTCAACCGAAGCAACCACGGCATCGAGGTAAAGCCCGTTACTTTTAACCTCCGCATAAGCTCCGATAGGCACTTGGCAGCCTCCTTCCAAGGCTTTCAGCAGGGCTCTTTCGGCAAGCACGGAGCGGTAAGTGTTTTCATCGTTAAGGCTTTGTGCCAATTCAAAAGCAAATTTATTTTTAGCGTTGATTTCGATTCCCAATGCACCTTGTCCCACCGCAGGGAGAATCACATCTTTCGGAATAATGGAGCTGATGAATTTCTTAAGTTTTAAGCGTTCAATTCCCGCGCGGGCTAATATTATTGCGTCCCAATCGGACTCCAGAAATTTTTTAATTCTCGTAGGAACATTCCCGCGCAGTTCCACCACTTTAAAATCGGGGCGAAAATGAAGAAGTTGAGCGCGTCTTCTTAAAGAGCCCGTAGCAACCACAGCGCCTTCGGGAAGATTTTCTATCGTAACATTTTTCTTCCTTGCAATTAAAACATCTTCCGCGTTGTGCCTTTTGGTAACGGACGCCAGCATTAGTCCCTTTGGAATTTCGGTTTGCAAATCTTTAAGGCTGTGCACCGCCAAATCCACTTTGCCGGTCAGCAAAGCCTTTTCAAGCTCTTTAGTAAACAGACCCTTGTCCCCTATTTTGGAAAGAGCGGTGTCGAGAATTTTGTCCCCCTTGGTTTTGACCAACTTAATTTCCACCGAGAGATTTTTGTGTTTTTTTTCCAATTCTCTTTTAACGAAATTCGATTGCCAGAGTGCCAAATCGCTGCCGCGGGAACCGATGATTATTTTTTCTTTTTTCAATTTTTCTCCTTTTCATCGCCGTTGTGAAGTTCAAAAAGTTCACGCAGAATAGCCGCATGTTCTTCGGCGCTGCGCATATCGTTACCGTTCTCGGCTAATTTTCTCAGATTTATTGTCGGGTTGTGAAGAATTCTTCCAATCATTCTGCGCGTCATATCTTCGAGCTTCAGGAAATCCTCTTCCGAAACTTTGTGTTTTATTTTACGAAGTTCGTCTTCTCGAATATCTTCAAAAAATTTCCGTACCGCTTTAATTGTAGGAACTACTTCAAGAGTGTTGTACCAATTAAAGAAAATTTCCATCTCTTCCAAAACAATTTTTTGCACAAGGGGTATTTCTTCTCTCCGCTTTTGAATATTGGCATCAACGATTTTTTGGAGAGAATCGATATCGTTGTAGAAAACGTTCTCAAGTTCCGAAGCCTCCGGTTCAACGTCCCTCGGTACGGCAATGTCCATTATTACCATCGGGGAGCCGCGGCGTTGTTTCATTGCGTTTTTGACATCGTCTGAATCAACCAAATATCCTTTGGCACTTGTAGCACTGATAATCACATCGTACTTTGCAAGGTTTTCTTTTATTTGGTCGAAAGGAAGTACAAGAGCGTGAGTTTTTTCGGCAAGAGCAACTGCCCGTTTGTAAGTTCTGTTGGTGATGGTTAGCGAGCCTATTTCCTTATCGCGCAAATGCACCGCCGATAGTTCACCCGTTTCGCCGGCACCTATTACCAAAGCGGATTTGTTTTTAAGCGTTGTAAATATTTTTTCAATTACTTGTACCGCAGCGTAAGCAACGGAGACAGCGCCCTCACCGATTTCCGTTTCTCTAATTGCTCTTTTACCCGATTTAACGACGGCATCAAAAAGGCGCCTTAAAACGGAGTCGGTAAAATTTAATTCCTCTGCAAGCTGAAAAGCTTCCTTAACCTGAGCTAATATTTGGCTGTCGCCTATTATCATTGAATCGATTCCCGTGGAAACGTTAAAAATGTGGCGTACCGCGCTGCACGAAAAGAATCGATTGAAATTTGACGGAGAAATTCCTTTGACCGGTTTGAATTCAAGAAGCAAATTAATTAAATCATCATGTGCAAATTTGTTTTCCCGCGGGAAGCCGAATATTTCCGTTCTGTTGCAGGTAGAAAGGACAAAGCCCGAATTGAGCAGAGTATCTTTCAGAAGAGGAACAAGCTTTATTATTTCTTCCTTAGAAAGCGCAAGCTCTTCCCTAACTGCCACCGGGGAAGTCCTGTGATTTATCGATATTCCGATTATGTCCATTTCTTGTCTTTCAAATCAGTAAAAAGAGTGAAAAGTTGATGGTGCCATGTTGGTAATCATTAATGAAAGAATTGCCAGTACGAATCCCGACAAAGAAAGGATTATTACCTTTTTGCCGTAAATGTGAAACATCCATTTAAGTGTAATGCCGGATGCGTAAACCGCCCACACAATTGAGGTCGCTACGATTTTGGGGTCGGAATATTTAAAATGAGGGAACGCACTCGGCAGCCAAATTATTCCGATAATTATTGCAAAGGTCAGCATGATAAAACCGATTATTACGGAATAGAAATTGAGCTTTTCAAGCGTTTCCAAACTCGGCAGGCGGTCGAATATTATTCCGAAATTTCTTAACTTGATTTGTTTGTAAAGCATTAAAAACAGAACTCCGTAAACTGCCGATATGGTAAAACCTGAGTAACCCAATATTGCTGAAATTACGTGTAAGCCTAAGAGCCGGTTTCGTAGGACTTCTTTCACTATTGAAACGTCGGGAATAAAAACACTTGAGGCTGTTTGAAAAAGGAGAGCGAACAGCAGAATGAAGGCGCCCGTCTCCCGCACGTCTGTAGCCAATTCCAAAATGAAGTAAGAGAAAGCAATTGCAAATGCAAGCACGGTGAATATTTCCCACGGATTTGTTATTGGTGCATGGTTTAATTCAATTGTACGAATAACCAAATAAAACAAATGCAATAACAACGTAATGAAAAGAGTTACACGCTTGGCGTTTGAAAGGTTTTTCTTTTCTTCCTTAAAAGCAATAACGTAATAGGTGAACGTTACCAAATAAAAAACCGGTATTAAAATGTTAAGTGCATGGACGGTCTCAAGCATTCTCAATCTCCCGAGTCAAAATATTTTTATTTTTTAGTTTACAAAAATAAACCATTTCAAGGACATATTTGGATTTAAAGTAATTCCAGGGCGATGTTAAGATAGGACGCAGATTGTCATGATGGATTATGATTTTCGCGGATTGGGAAATGGAACACGGATGACACGGATTGTTGCGGGATTTTCACGGAAGACAAAAGCAAATAACTTGACGAGTAACTGGTAGTAAGTCTTAA
>WFQV01000444.1 GCA_015486905.1 Melioribacteraceae bacterium
AATATACACCGAAATATTTATTGTTTTACTTTAAACAAGTATTCATCATTAAATTTTAATGATAAGGAGACTTTAAAATGAAAAAGATATTAAACAAAGCATTTATTTTTCTGTTCATTATATTTTCAACCACAATCTTCGGGCAATATTTAACTCCCGCGGACAGCAACATGACGCTTTTGGGCAGGGAACCAAACGGCTACTGCAATGCTGTGATGCCGTTTAATTCCACTTATCTTCTATCCGGAAGCGGCAGGGGAGTGAGAATAATTGACTATTCGGATGCCGAGCATCCGGTAATGATTGCACAAATTAAGACCAAATCGGATGTGAGCGGAATAGCGATAAACGGTAATTACGCTTATATTGCAACAGACTCTCCTTACGGTGAATTTCCGGAAGGTTTTTACATTGTGGATTTATCCGACGTTTCCAACCCAATAATCGACTATTATGAAGACTACTCTTCAAGTTACGGCGCTTTTGCTATTGCCAATAACGGCAATTATGCCTTCGTTGCTACTAATGGTTACGTCTATTGTTACGATGCCTCCAATCCAACGAGTACGCAAAAAGTAAGCACGATGAGTGTTTCAAACGCTCCGCATGGATTGTTTTATGCGGATAACAAGCTGTACGTTGCGGCACAATCGAGCGGGCTGGTTATTTTTGATGTTTCAAATCCCGCCAAACCTGTTCGGTTAGGCAATTTGGCATCCTGGGCGGAGAAATGTGCTGTTCGGGACACTCTGGCTTTTTTAGTAAGGCAGGGCGATGCTATGCAAATAATTTCAGTGGCTGACCCTTCGAAGCCTTATGTGATTTCCGAACTTCCAAAAGATTCTTCTGCTGCAATTGAATATTTAATGGATGTAAAAGTCAAAGGAAATCTCGTTTACATTGCCGGGGATGCTTACATTCAAGACAAAGGACAAATGGCGCAGTTAAAAATTGTCGATGTTTCTAATCCCAGCTCCCCAAAAGTATTAAACTCATTTTTCAATCCGGTTAACATGGGTGCGCCGGAGCGTGGTGTGTCCGTTCAATTATTAAACAACAACTGTTTCATTGCTTTTAAAAACGGCTTCCAAATATTTGATGTAACAAATTTCCAAAACATAAAATTGCTTTCGAATTATTACACATTTAGGAGGAACGGCAAAGTAAAATTTGCTAACGGTTATTTGATAATGGCTTACAATACTCTGCGAAGTAACATAAACGGTTTTTCAATTTACAACGTCAATAACCCGCAAAGCATAGTTGAAGAAAGCAATTATTTTTTGAAAGGCGACGGAGGTAATTTTGATTTGGCGGTTGACGGAAACATTCTTTGCCTGAGCGACACAAAACAAATTACGGTTGTGGATACATTAAGCGCTGTGCATATTTTTGATATTAGCTCTCCATCTTCGCCGGTGGAACTGAATGCTATTAAAGTGCCATTTGTGTTGCAAAGCCCGGCTGTGGCGCTTAGTAATAATTTACTCTGTTTTATTGACAGATCGGTTAACGGGGATGATTCACTTCGCGTTGTGGATATTTCTGATCCGCTACATCCGAATGATGTAGGCGGCTACCGTGTGGATCCCTGGAAAGAAGGTTATGGGGTTCAGAAAATGGAATTCGCCAGTGCATATTTACTGTTAGGGAATACAAAGGGATTATTGATACTTAGTTTGGCTAATTCGGGCAATCCGACTTTTGTTGACTATTACGATTATCCCGCCAACGATTATAATTGCTACGGGATGAAAATTAAGGGCAGGAGTGTCTATTTGTCCCATTCCGAGGGGTTTGAGGTGCTTAATATTACTAATCCCGCAAACATTACAAAAGAATTTTATTACAAACCCAATAAAGGTTATTTGCTCGATATTGATTATGATGTCCTTAGCGGTGATATTTACCTTTCGGATAGTCGAGTTGATATTTTTTCTTTAGGTGGCGATTCGTCCATCGTTCCTCAAGGTTATTACGACACTAAAGTCGATCGTCCTTACGGCTTGGTCGTTGCAAATAACATGGTGTTCGTTTCATATTTTGGATTACATATTTTTAAGAAGGGAATAGACACAGACGTAAAAACAAATGGAGCATTGGAACCACTTGATTTTAAATTGGAACAGAATTATCCTAACCCGTTCAACCCTACGACAATAATAAAATATTCAATCCCGGTAAGCATTGTCATTCCGAATCCCCGAAGGGGTGAGGAATCTCAAAGGATTTCTCCCCCGCCAAGGCGGAGTCGAAATGACAATACAAATGTAACATTGAAGGTTTACGATATTCTTGGTCGCGAGGTAGCAACTCTTGTAAATAAATTGCAAAAACCCGGCAATTATTCCGTTAGATTCAACGCAGGCAGCTTACCAAGCGGAATTTATTTTTACAGATTAAAAGCAGGAGATTTAACGATTACAAAGAAAATGATTTTATTAAGATAAAATAATTGTATTTAGTTATGTGCCGGACAGGTCGAAGATGAGGCCTGTCTGGGTTAACTGTTTTAAAAAAGGTACAAGTTTAAATCCGGTGGAAAAAAATTAGCTTTTCTTTTCCTCTTGAGCGGTTTGTTACTATTTGTTGTTTTCCTTATTTTTCCCAACCCACCCTTTCCCTCTCTTCCCGACCTGCCTGCCGGTAGGCAGGGCAGGCAGGTGGGAGGGCTGATTCGTGGTGTGTTTTGATAACCCCGCCCCGCAGAATTCAGGGAAAGGCGGACCTATCGCGACGATTCACGACTTGTCGGGGAAAGGCAGACAATCCAATATTTTCGTTCTAATGAACATTAACTTGAACCCCTTCGGGGTTCTTTTCCTGTTTTTGATTCTTCGTTCTACAGACATTGAACCCCACGCAGATTGCGGGGTAAACCGCTTCGCGGTTCTCTGGTAGATTGCTTGAATTATTTATTTTGGAAGAAACTGTTGAAAATGAAAATTTTTTTATGGGACTCATCCCCATCATTCATCTTAGGAAGAGGAGTGCGGGACTCCTATTAACGCTCATTTAACAGAATAAAAAACGACTTTTCGACCCCCGACACCGACCCCGAAGGGGCGAGTGTCGGGGTCGAATGTTGGTAAAAAGAAAATAACGAAAATCAAAAAACGATGCCGAAGGTATCGAAGTGAAGAATTTAATTGTTTAGAGGGAAAGGCAAACAATCCAATCATCCATGCATCCACTCATCCTTTATGAAAGGTTTTCGATTTTGCAAGAACCAACCTAACCTTCTTCAGTAAGCTTCTTTCCGTTTTCCACTTTAAACTAATAATGATAATATCGTCTATCGTCTTACCTCTTGCGTCTCCCATCTTTCTTTTGTTCATTTAGAGAGTGATAGAATTTGCATGGTTTAATAGAGGCGGACCTGTCGCGACGAATCCCGACTTGTCGGGAGAAGTCGGATTTTTTGTTTCTTATTTCTTATTTTTTTATTTTTTACCACAGATTTTAAACCTGCACCATGATTTTAATTAAAGCGGTACAGGTTTAAAATCGGTGTCAAAAAGAAATAATAAATATTTCAAGACAAAATATTTAACCCCAAAGGCTCATTAAAAATAGAATAAATAAATTCAACTGCTACCGCAGTTGCTTATTTTTATCTTATC
>WFQV01000445.1 GCA_015486905.1 Melioribacteraceae bacterium
ATCCGAAAGGCTTTCCGGCGGAACTGATTGAAAAGTTTATTAAGGAAACCGGAGTAAAAGGAGTGTTGGGAAACAAGCCTGCTTCCGGTACCGAAATAATTAAAGAGCTTGGAGATGAGCACGTTAAAACCGGTTACCCCATTGTTTACACTTCCGCCGATTCGGTTTTCCAAATTGCCGCACACGAGGAAGTAATCCCTTTGCAAAGACTTTACGAAATTTGTGAAATTGCACGTGAAAAAGTTTTGGTGGGCAAAGATGCCGTAGGCAGGGTTATTGCACGACCCTTTGTGGGTAAGGACGGAAATTACACTCGCACTACCAACCGGAAGGATTTTTCACTAAACCCGCCTGAAGACACAATTCTAAACGTTTTGCAAAAGAACGGCTTCCGAACAGTAGCAATCGGTAAGATAAACGATTTGTTCAATTACAGCGGAATTGACGTTAAAGTAAAAACAAAATCGAACGCCGAAGGAATTGAAAAAATAATCGAATATTCCAAGAGCGAGAAAGAAAGTTTTATTTTTGCTAATCTTGTAGATTTCGATGTTTACTATGGTCATCGTGATGACCCTGTGGGTTTTCACAAGGCATTAATGGAATTTGACAAAAGATTGCCGGATATTTTAAATGCACTTGATGAAACGGATGCACTTGTAATTACTGCAGACCATGGCAACGACCCCACAACGCCGAGCACCGACCACAGTCGGGAGTACGTCCCTTTGCTTTTCTACCGTAAGGGTGTAAAAGGTAAAAATCTCGGTGTTAGAAAAACCTTTTCGGATGTGGGACAGACAATCGCCCATTTTTTTAAAGTAAATAATTCTTTAAAAGGAATTAGCTTTTGGGAAGATTAAAAAATATTTTTACACGTTTCGTTTGGATTGTTCTTGGCAGATTATTCGGTGTGAGTTTTAACACAAAAGAACTTTTATATTAATTTAGGTATTGACTTTTTGTTGGTAATGTAAGAGATTGGCAATCAAAAATTTTTTGTGGATTTAATTCCGGAAAAATTTCAAATGAATTACCGGTTTGTTGTAAAAAGCAAGGAACTACTTGAAAATAATTTAAGAGCAACTTACTCATTAGAAGTGAGGTAAAAGTGAAATTAGGCAGAGTTATCGGAACGGTTTGGTCAACGAGGAAAGATGAAAATTTGGTCGGAATGAAATTTCTAATCGTGCGGGATTTGAATTTGGACTATTCGCCGAAAGGAAGTTTTACGGTAGCGGTGGATTCGGTAGGCGCCGGTGTTGGAGAAATTGTTCTCTACGCTTCGGGCAGTTCCGCACGTCAAACGGTTCTTACTAAAAATCGCCCCGTTGACGCGGTAATAATGGCTATTGTGGATAAGTTGGATGTCTCCGTTAAACAAGCATTGGAGACGGAAGATTAAATGTTACTGGGCAAAGTTATAGGTACCATTTGGGCTACTCGTAAATACGAAGCAATTAACAATTACAAGCTGCAACTTGTTCAACCGATAAATGCCGACGAAAAGGAATTAGGCAGTCCGATAATTGCTGTGGACACAATCGGAGCAGGACCCGATGAAATTATTTTTTACATCACTTCGGGGGAGGCTCCCATTCCGATGGATGTCGATATGGCGCCGGTAGATGCGTCTATCGTTGGAATAGTAGATTCGATTAATTCGGTAATTCACTCGGGGGATTAAATGAAAATTATTAAGCAATTTACCAACAGAGAAAGCCAATCGTTAGATAGGTATCTTCAGGAAATTGGGAAAGAGGAATTGCTTACGGCTGAGGAGGAAGTTGAATTAGCAAAGAAGATTCGCAACGGCGATGAAAAAGCATTTGAAAAAATGGTGAAAGCCAACCTGCGTTTTGTGGTGAGCGTTGCAAAGCAATACCAAAATCAAGGGCTTTCTTTGGGGGATTTAATCAACGAAGGGAATTTGGGTTTGATTAAAGCTGCGAAAAGATTTGACGAAACGAGGGGATTTAAATTTATTTCTTACGCAGTTTGGTGGATTAGACAATCGATTTTGCAAGCTCTTGCCGAGCAGTCAAGAATTGTTCGTCTGCCTTTGAACCGTGTGGGTACACTGACGAAAATAGGAAAAGCGTACAATCAATTGGAACAGCAATTTGAAAGGGAACCTACGGCTGAGGAGATTGCCAAAGCACTTGAGATGGAAACTAGCGATATTAATGCCGCACTTAAACTTCAAGGACGGCATGTCTCGGTTGACGCACCTTTTTCTAAGACGGATGAAAAAAACAGTTTGTTGGATGTTCTTGTGAACGCCGAAAATCCCTCCCCGGACGAAAAGTTAATGAGAGATTCGTTAAAGAAAGAAGTTGAAAGAATCCTTTTAACCCTTACCGAAAGGGAAGCGGATGTGATTCGTCTTTACTTCGGATTGGAAGGGGGGCATGCACTTACGCTTGAAGAAATCGGAGAGAAGTTTAACCTTACAAGAGAAAGAGTAAGGCAAATTAAAGAGAAAGCAATACGAAGATTAAGGCATGCTTCAAGGAGTAAATACCTCCGTGCCTACTTGGGTTAAAGATGTCAGGCAGAATTATTAAATTCCTTTTTGCAATTTTGTTGGCAGCTTTTGTATTTAGCGCATGCTCTTCGTCCTCCTACAGTGAAAGATATTCACAGAAAAATGATTCTATTAAAAAGCCGCCTGACAAATCCGTCAGGTTTACTTCTCAAAACTACATTAAAGAATTTGACGTCCCGCCGGTTGAAGATCACCCGGTTGACAAGAGCGAGGTAATAAAACGTTACGAAAACATTGTTAAAACAAAAGCCGCTTTGAGTCCGCGTGAAAAAGTGCTTTTCGAAATAATCAATTTTTTAAATTCTCCTTACTCTTACGGCGGAAACAGTAAAAACGGAATTGATTGTTCGGCTTTTACTCAAAAGGTTTTCGGTAACAGTTTGAATGTTAAATTACCTCGCACAGCTTCGCAACAATTTAACATCGGCGAAAGGGTTGAGGGTATTA
>WFQV01000446.1 GCA_015486905.1 Melioribacteraceae bacterium
GAAAACTTAATGCTGCAGAGAATCTCCAGCACAGAAGTCCTTTTGGTTTGGGACGATAGCGCTTCGACCGAAGAAAATTACGAGGTTTGGCGGAAAGACGGCGGAAGCGGAGTTTACAGAGTGATTCGTACCTTACCGAAAAATTCAACGAACTATCGTGACGTTAGCCTTTCACAATTTGTAACTTATTATTATAAAGTTTGTGCTGTTAATGGAAAGGGGCGCTCTCCTTTTAGCAATGAAGTAAATTCCGGCGGAGCCGGAGGCAGCCCGCCCACTAATCTTACGGCGCAGGCACTCGGCGCTACTATTGTCCAATTGGACTGGACGGATAATTCATCAGCGGAAAATGGTTTCAAAGTGCAAAGAAGAACATTAGATACGGACCCTTGGAATACAATCGCTATATTGCCACCTAATAGTGAAGAATATATTGACCAAGGTTTAACGCAGATGACCACGTACCATTACAGGGTAGGTGCTTTTACGAGTAATTCCGAAGCTTATTCTTCCGAGGTGGTTGTTACTACAAAAAATGTTGATATTCCCGGTCCCTCTAATCTCGTTGCTAATTTTGATGTCGCTCAAAATGCGGTAAAAGTAACTTGGTCCGATAATACAAATCTAGAGAACGGAACAATAATTGAACGTAGAACAGGGCTTACCGGAAACTATCAGCAAATAGCTGTCACCGGTGCCGACGTAACGGAATATTTAGACAAAGATATTTCTCAAAACACTCTTTACTATTACCGTGCAAGGTATTCTACCACCGAAGGATTTTTTACACCTTACTCTAACGAGGATTCGGCTTACGTGCCTTTAATTCCCTTAGCGGCTCCAAGCGATTTGGAGATTGTCGAATTTGTGCATAATCAAATTTATGGATTGTTCTGGACTAATAATGCGGATACGGAAGATGGAATAGAATTGTGGAAAAGAGCCGCGGGAGATACTTATCATTCCGTTTACAAAATCTTTCCGCCGAGAACGCACGCTTACAACGATACAATTACCGACCCGTCGAAAGTTTACTATTACAAAGTAAGAGCTTTTCTTAACGGGCGATACTCGGCTTTCTCGAACGAAGTGAATACTGCCGGAGGTACTGCGGGAATTTTCCGCCCTACTAATTTGGTTGCCAAAGCCGTTCCTAATCAAATAGCCGTGGACTTGAGTTGGAACGATAATTCCAACAATGAGCTCGGCTTTGAGATAGAAAGAAGGATGGTCGGTGGAAGTGAGTTTAAACGGATTACAATAGTTGGACCCAATACACAATATTATCGGGATGAAACACCCGGACTTTATCGAGGCTCTTCGTACGATTACCGTGTGCGGGCTTACAATAGCCAAGGTTTCTCGGAGTATTCAAACATTTACACTGTAACAATACCGTTTTAAGAGTTGAATAAAATTGTTGAAAATATTGAGCCTTTTTTAAATGCGAATGTCTCTGTCCCTGCTGTTGTAACGGATAAGAACGGGGATATTTTAAGTTTCAATAAATTGTTTATTGATGAGTTTGGCGGTGAAGCGGATTCTATTGAAGATATTCTGCCTACGGAAAATATCGAGAAACTGTTAACACTTTTTGAACAAGTATATTCCAATAACAAAGCAGATTCGTTCGAATGCGAGGTATTTAAAAAAGGGGTGCCAGAAGAATATCTCCTCAAAATTTCTTCTATTTCTCTTGAGGAAGGGAAATATTTAATTGTTTCATTTTATCACTCGAACGGTAAAAAATATTCCCAAAATAAATTTACTTATTTGGTTGAAGATGTGGAAGAAATAATCGATGATAAAAAGATTATTGAAATATTAAATAAAATAAAGTCTAATTTCCCCTTCACGATTATCGGTAAGAACATTATTCAAAACGAGGTTGACAAATTAAACGGTTATTTCTGGATTAAAGATATTTCGAGGAAGTACATCCTTGTCAACAAAGTTTACGCTAAGTATTTGGGAGCAAAGCCTGCATCGGTTGAGGGTAAATTTGAAAATGAACTTTTGCCTGCTTACATTGAAAAGATTTTTGCCAATACGGATTCTTACATTTTGGAAACGGGCAACAGCATTATTGTGGAAGGAATTAGTAAACAGTTCTTCAGTGCCGGAGCAAAAAATCAGCAGATACTTGAATTTCCTCTGCTCGATATTGACAACGAGGTGATTGCAATTGTTGGTCTTTCTTACGATATTAAAAACGGAATGTCAGCAATAACAGAGGAAGTGAGTGCAGAGGGGGAAAGTGTTCCTTTCGAAAATGAATTAAAGAAAACAATAGCCGAGAGAGATGAAATGTACAATGAAATTCTAAAACAATTTCCAGACCCAATATTTATCTACGATGTAGAAAATCTGAAGTTCCTCGAGGTGAACTCTGCAGCCTTAGATCTCTACGGTTACACGCGTGAGGAATTTTTGGAGATGGATTTAACTGACCTTTACGCACCGGAAGATATTCAATCTTTAATTGAGACAAGCAATAAAGAAAAGGGGAATAGGTACGGGGGACCTTGGCGGCAGAAAAGAAAAAACGGTACTTCAATAATTGTTGAAATAGGTAAAGTCAATGTTGAGTTTGAAGGCAGGCGTGCTCATATGTCGATTATTCACGATTTGACTTACAAAATTGAAATGCAAAAGAAGCTCCAACTCTACAAGGCTTCCTTCAATAATGCCAGCGATGCTATTCTTATTACGGATACCAATGGATTTATTAAATACTTTAACGATAATTTTACAAAATATTTCGGCTACGCAAAGTCGGATGTTGACCAAAGTTCGTTTTTAAGTTTAGTGGCGGATGATGATAGAGGGAAAATAAACAAAGCAGTTTTTCAATCTTCCGTGCCAGATGTAAAGAGCGAAGAAATTAACGTAAAAAAATCGGGGGGAGAAACCGTACCGGTTAAAATAATTGCCGCTCCTATTTTTGATTTCGAAGATAAAATTGAAAGATACGTTCTCATAATTAAAACCGAAACGGATTTTAGTATTAACAGTTCAAAAGTTACTGAAGTAAAGGGCAGAGGGATAGACAGCGAATTCCTTTCAAATCTTTTCCACGAATTACTTACTCCGTTGAATGTGATTATCGGCTTTGCACAAGAATTATCGGAGAGCATTGAACACCCGAACGAGGAACAGCGGGAAGCCGTTCAAATAATAAAAGAAAACCAGAAAGTTTTAATGCAAACGATGGACACGGCAGTTGAATATTCTCACTTGGAGCAGAATATTATTGAACTGACACCGACTGAAATTTCTTTTGTCGATTTATTGGAACAATTGGAAAACTCAACGAAGAAAATTTCAGATTCCAACGAGGTGGGCTTGAACTACGGTAAAATTTCTTCTTCGTTGAAATTTACAACCGACAGACAGAAATTTTTGACTTTTATTGTTCAGATTTTACACTTTGCAATTATTATGACGAAAGAGAGTGATATTTACATTTCGGCTAATTTTGCAGATGACGATAAATTTTACGTTGGAATTAGAGACACAAAGAAGAAAATCAGCAGTGACTTGCTGAATAATTTAATAGCTGTTTTTACAGACGATGAAAATAATATCCGTCGTAATTTCGGGCTCTCGAGATTTACCGTACGGTTGGTTAAAAAACTTCTTAATATTCTCAATGCCGAATACAAGCCCCTCCCTTCGGAATCTTCCCCAACCGAATTTGCTCTTGTCTTTCCTCTCGAATTAAAAGTTGAAGCGCAAGAAGAAGAAAAGAGCGAAACCGAAGCTGTTGAAGAGGAGAAGGTTGAAACTGTAGAAGCTTCCAAAGAACCGGAACCGGTTAAGGAGAAGCCTCATCCGACAGTTAATAAAAAGATTGACCTTTCACAGCTTTCATGCATTTATGTGGAAGACCAAATAGATTCGCAAATTCTTTTTAGAGTGCAAATGAAAGATCTTCGCTCCATTGAATTTGCTACCAGTTTGGAAAAAGCTCTTCCCATTTTGAAAAGCAAGCGGTTCGATTTTATTTTAATGGACATTAATCTCCAAGGCGAATATAACGGTTTGGATGCTCTTAAAATTATTAAACAGATGCCCGGTTACGTAAACGTGCCGATAATTGCCGTTACGGCTTACGTTGTTCCCGGCGCGGCAGAAAAATTTATTCAAGCCGGTTTCAGCGAATTTATTACCAAACCTCTTTTGAGAGATAAAATAATAGAGGCTCTTGAGAAAGTCTTTGCATAAATTGCCGCGGAAATTGCCCGCACGTTTTTTTGGTACAAGTTCTGTCTCTTATACACATCTGA
>WFQV01000447.1 GCA_015486905.1 Melioribacteraceae bacterium
ATTCTCGAAAAGATATTAGTAACCAGAAAATTACCTTCGTGAAATCTTACCGATGTATCGATAGCAGTGTTAAACGTGACGCTAACAACGGTAGATGTCGGAACACCCACGCTGCCGTCTGCAGGAGTGCTGGATGTTACAAGGACCTGAGCGTTAAGCGAGAATGTCAAAAATAGAAACGAAAGAATAAAAACTGCTTTTTTCATTTAATCCTCCTGTGTTTTTTTTATTATTTCAAACTTACATTTTTTTAAGAATCTTACCTGTGATTCTAATCAACCTGCTTCAAAGGATTAACTATGTTAAAATTTCTAATCTTCCCATTTTAAATGCTTGCGATGTAGGTACCGCCCGGAGCCTTTCTCCGCAAGGAATTCCTCTCCGTCAACGATTAATTCACCTCGGCGAAAAACCTTTTTTATTTTTCCTTTGATTTTAAACCCTTCGTAAGGGTTGTAATCAACGTTCATATGATGATTTTGTGAAGTTATTGTCCGCTCGGCGTTGGGGTCGAGAATGAACAAATCAGCATTCGAACCGGTTTTGAGCGTACCTTTTTGTGGGTAAAGGCCGAAGAGTTTGGCGGGATTTGTCGAAGTAATTCGTACAAATTGATTTAATGTCAATCTGCCTTTAACAATACCTTCCGAATAGAGCAGAGGTACTCTATCCTCAATTCCGGGGAGTCCGTTGGGAATTTTGTTAAAAGCCTCTTTCCCTAATTCTTTTTGCCCTTTAAAATTAAAGGGACAATGGTCGGTGGAAACTATTTGTAAGTCACCTTTCTTTAATCCGTTCCAAAGGGCTTCGTTGTCCTCCGGTTTCCGCAGCGGCGGGGAACAAATGTATTTAGCCCCTTCGAAATTTTGTAGTTCCAAATATGAATCGTCAAGGAACAAATACTGTGGACAAGTTTCGGCGAAAACTTTTAATCCACGTTTGCGTGATTCGGTTATCTGGTTCAGAGACATTTCCGCCGTAACGTGAACGATGTAAACGTTAGCGCCGGCGGCATTGGCAATGTAAATTGCACGGTTAACAGCCTCCGCTTCCAACAGCGGCGGACGGCTAATAGCGTGGTACTTGGGTTCGGTTTTACCCTCGGCAATTAAATTCCTAACGTTAAAATCAATTACGTCACCGTTTTCAGCATGAACCATTACCGTAATATTTTTCCTTGCGGCAGTTTGCATTACGCGGTAAATCTCTTCATCCGTAAGTTGCAGTATGTTTTTGTACGCCATGTAAACTTTAATGCTGGTGATTCCCCAGTCCGGAAGTTCTTCTATTTCCCGAAGAATTTTATTGTTTACTTCCACAACCGACATATGAAAGCCGTAATCGATTACCGCCTTGCCAGCGGCTTTTGAAAGCCATTCTTCAAAAGCTGCGCGGAGAGTTTCGCCTTTACGGGGAGTAGGGAAATCGATGTGTGTGGTCGTTCCGCCAAATGCTGCGGCTGCCTGCCCTGTGTAAAAATCATCCGAAGAAACAGTTGAGCCCACATCTAAATCCAGGTGTGTGTGCACGTCGATGCCTCCTGGAAAAACGTACAATCCCGAAGCATCTATTTCCTTTGCATTCGGTGCCGTAATTGATTTTCCAACGGTTGAAATCTTCTCTCCCTCTATCAGCACGTCAGCAGTTTTAACTTCGTTTTCTGTGATTACAATTCCGTTTTTAATAAGGGTACTCATTCTAACTTCGTCCGCTCCGTATCACACTTCAAAATTGATTTCAATTTTAAAAGTAAAGAAAAAATCAAAGTTTGCAAAACTTAATAATTTACCAAGACAAATAATTCCTGAATTATGAAAAACAGGGACTGCTTTTCAAAAACGGGTTCTATTTAAAAAAGTGGGTCTGTGATTTTAGCAAACTAAAGTTAAATGTTCAACAGATTGCTTCCCTCGCTCTGTTTGCCGGCGATGACGTCGCGATTTTTAACTTTTCGAAAAAGAAGCAATAACAATAACAGTACATTTGTTAAATTAAGCGCCAAATGCTTCAGAGAAAGGAATCCACTATTTGGGGAAACTCCTTAATTAATTCGTTGATTTTCCCCGTGTCCTTTCCGCCTGCTGTTGCCAAATGGGGTCTGCCGCCCCCGCCTCCGCCAATAACTTTTGCCGCTTTGCCGACTATGGTTCCCGCCGAGAGTTTTTTGCCGGTGATTAAATCATCCGAGACGACACAAACCAGCCCCACTTTTTTCTCAAATTTTGCTATCAGCAGACCGACACCGGATTTAATTTTATTTCTAAGCTCATCGCCGAAGGATTTAAGTTCGTCCATTGTGGAAGCATCCACAACTCCGGCAAAAGTTTTAATGCCCTTTACTTCAATTACATTTTCGAGCAAAGTGTTTACTTTGCTTAATTTCTCCTTCAGTTTTAATTCGGAGATTTGTTTTCCCAGTTTCTTTTTCTCTTCGTTTAATTCGGCTAATTTTGTCTCTGTTTCTCTTAATTCGTCAATCTTTTCGTCCAAATATTTCTCGACCCCTCTGCCGGTTACCGCCTCTATTCTTCTTACACCGCTTGCAATCGAAGATTCGCTGACGATTTTGAACAGACCTATTTGTGAAGAATTTTTAACGTGTGTGCCGCCGCAGAATTCCATTGTGAAATCTCCGAACTGTACTACGTTTACTTTCTCGCCATATTTGTCGCCGAAAAACATCAGCGCTCCCATCTTCTTTGCTTCGTCAAAAGGAATATTCCGATGGTGAATCAATTCAAGATTTTGCAACAGTTTTTCGTTAACCAAGTGTTCAATGTCCCTGATTTCTTCTTTGCTGAGTTTGGAATAATGCGAAAAATCAAAACGCAGCTTTTCGGGCCCAACGTAAGATCCGGCTTGACGTACGTGAGTACCCAATATTTCCCTCATTGCCGCATGCAGAAAATGTGTGGCCGAGTGGTTGCGCATTACGTCCCAGCGTCGCGATGCGTCAACGATGGCAAGGACTTTTTTGCCGACGTTAATCGTTTCATTATTTGGATTGTTCAATAAATGGATTATTCTATTATCGAACTTAATTAAGTCGAGAACCTCAAAATTATTACCGTCGATTTTAATTATTCCCGTGTCGTCAACCTGCCCTCCGGCTTCAACGTAGAAAGGAGATTTGTTAAGTATTAATAGTGTTTTCCCTTCTTTCTGTTTTACCGACAGAACTTCCGCTTCCGTTTCCAAATAGTCGTAGCCGACAAACTCCGTGGGAGGAATTTCGGCAATATCGAAATCTTTAAAATTATCTACAATAACGTTTGCATCTGCTATTTTTTCTTTTGTTGATTTTCTTGCCCGTTCTTTCTGAGCGGTCATTAGTTCTTCAAACTTATTTCCGTCAATTTTCAAACCTTTCTCAGATGCCATTACTTTTGTTAAGTCCACAGGGAAACCGAATGTATCGTAAAGTTTAAAGACCGATTCTCCGTCAATTATTTTTTTACCCGTGCTTAAAACTTTTTGAGAGACATTTTCAAAAAGCGCTATTCCTCTATCGAGTGTAGCGTTAAAGCCTTCTTCTTCCGCTTTAATTATTTTTTCAATATTCGCTCTGTTGTTTTTAATTTCCGGAAAGACGTCTCCCAGCGTTTCAATAAGAACAGGCACAAGTTTGAAGAGGAAGGGTTCGTTAAGTTCCAGTTTTCTTCCGTAGCGTGCGGCTCGCCTAAGAATTCTTCGCAATACGTAACCGCGTCCTTCGTTGCCAGGTGCGGCACCATCGGCAATTGCAAAGGAAAGAGTTCGGATGTGGTCGGCGATAACGCGAATGGGTGTTTTATTAATTTCTTCATTGTAACTGCGTCCGCTCAAATTTTCAATTTTCTCAATCAGCGGTTGGAAAATATCAGTATCGTAATTGGAGTGTTTGCCTTGTAACACGGCACAGATGCGTTCGAAGCCCATTCCCGTATCCACATGCTTCATCGGCAAATCATTTAAATTGCCTTCTTTGTCTTTGTTGTATTGGATGAAAACCAGATTCCAAATTTCAATACATTCCGCTTTTCCCGCATTCACGAATGACGGATTGTTGAAATCGTCGCTAAGATTGATGTGAATTTCGGAGCTGGGACCACAAGGTCCCGTTTCTCCCATTTCCCAGAAATTGTCCTTCTCATCAAATCTTAAAATGTGAGCAGGGTTAATGTCCGTTTTCTCTCTCCAAATTTCAAAAGCTTCGTCGTCGGTTCTGTAAACCGTAGCCCAGAGCCTTTCTTTAGGTAAGTTCCAAATGTCGGTTAAAAGTTCCCATGCCCAAGTAATTGCTTCGGTTTTGTAATAGTCGCCGAACGACCAGTTGCCGAGCATTTCGAAAAACGTGTGGTGGTAAGTGTCGTGACCAACTTCTTCCAAGTCGTTGTGTTTGCCGCTTACGCGAATGCACTTCTGTGTGTCCGCGGCACGCTTGTATTCTCTGGTCCCTTTGCCCAGAAAAATATCCTTGAATTGATTCATCCCGGCGTTTGTAAACAGCAGCGTTGGGTCGTTGTAAGGAATTACCGGCGCGCTCGGCACTATTTTGTGTCCCTTGCTTTTAAAAAAATTTAGGAATTGATTTCTAATCTCGTTCGACGTCATTTTTCTTTCTTTTCTAATTTTAATTTAAGGCTCAAATATAATAAAATAGGCTATAAAGATTGTTGGGAGCCATACCGATTTGGAAGTGTAATAATTGAACTGCTCCCGCAGTTCTTCTTATTTTGGCGTTATTCTTTTTCTGCGGGTTTCGCCCGCAGTTACTGAAAATTTAAGCGCTTCGCGCTTTCGTCTCGTAAAAAGCAAAAGAACTTTAATAACAGTAACAGATATGCACCTACGTTAAATGAACTTTAGATTTGAAATATTTTCCAGTAGGAAAAACTGCGAAGCAGTTTAATATGAATAGCCCCGAATGAAATTTTTAAATTAAAAAACACAAAAGAAAGAACAACTGTGGTTTTATTACGAGAAAGCATAGCAAAGATAAACGTAGTTGAACTTATTATTACATATGGTGGCAAGCTGCAATTATGAATGATTAGTTGTGAATTATGAATTAAGAGCTTTACATCAAAAATTTCTTGACAAAAAAGCAAGGATTTAAACTATAAAAATATATTGAATTGTGTCCCAGTCTTCATTTTGTTCTTTTGCGACAGGTTAGAAATTCTCTTTGTTTTTCTATCTTTGAAAATTTAAGCGCTTCGCGCTTTCGTCTCGTAAAAAGCAAAAGAAATTTAAAAACAGTAACAGATATGCACCTACATTAAATGAACTTTAGATTTGAAATATTTTGTATAAGGATAACTGAGAAGCAGTTTAATAAAAAAATGTAAATAATACTTGACATACTGTAAACAATTATTTACATTTGTACGGAGGTAAAAAAATGAATATGCAATTAAAAAATAATTTAAGAGAATTGAGGTTTACAAAAGAACGCACCTCACAAGAGATGCTCGCCTATTCGGTAGGCGTGTCCAGACAAACAATCAATGCAATCGAGAACGGGAAATTTAACCCTTCCGTAAAATTAGCATTAAAGATTGCTAAATTTTTTAACAAACAAGTAGAAGAAATATTTTATTTAGAGGAGGAAAAGAAATGAAAACCAAATTTGTTTTCGAAATAGTAATCGGTTTGATTATCATTATCGCCGTTCTTCTTTTCGGGATGAAAGGAATTTCGGCTATTGCTTTAATAGTTTTTTTTCCTTTTATTACACGCGCAGCTAAAATAAAAGGCGACGAAAGGGAAATGTTAATTCATTACAAAACGGGAAACGCTGCTTTTGCACTTGCTATTCTGTTCGTTGTAATAATTTACTATTTACAGGATGTAAGTCTTGGTTCGTTTACCGTTGAAACTATTTGGATGCCTTTAACCATAGGTTCAATTATTTTAGCCCATGGAGCGGCTGGAATGTATGTTTTGTTAAGGGAATAATTTCTTTGACAATTGTTAACTAATTATTATTTTAGCCGTGTCAAAATAATAAAGGAGAATTTATGGAAGATTTAGAACCCAAAAACGATGAAGAATTCGATGAGGAAAATGAATTCTATTTAAACCATTCCGACAAATTAGTGGGGGTTTTTGTCGAGCCGGGCAATACCTTCGAAAAAATTGCCAAATACCCGATCAAACATGTCGATTGGTTGTTTCCGCTTTTATTGATGATTATTGTCTCCATCGTTGCTAACTTCGTGATTATGTCTAATCCTACGGTAAAGTACAATTTTATTGAAAAGACGATGAAGATAACGCAACAGAAATACGACGAGTTGGTAAAGTCCGGAAAGCTGACTCAGGAGCAGGCGGACAAGTCCCTCGAGGCTCAACGCAGTATGTTTGAAAGCAGTTCGAGATGGTTAATCATCAGCTCCGTTTCACAGTTTATGGTTGACTTCATTAAGTTTTTCATTATCGTGGCGGTTTTCCATTTACTGGTAAAATTATTTCTAAAAGGGGAAGGGAATTATTCCGCTTCGATGGTTGCTTACGGTTTGCCTTATTACATACTCGTGATTCAGATTATTTTAATCGTGCTTGCAACAATGCTGACGGACAGACTTTTTACGGATTTGAGTATTGCATCGTTTTTAAGCATGGACAAGACCCATTTCGTCGGCTTTATTTTAAGCAAGGTTGATATTTTCTTAATTTGGTTTTACGGAGTTATCGGTGTGGGTTTGGCAAAAATGCACAAATCGAAAACAACCGGGAAATACGTTGTTCTCGTTTACACCACTTGGATTGGATTTAGCTTAATAGTTTTCTACTTGGCAAAGACGGTTCCCTTATTCTCGGGGCTTGCAAGATAATAAGGGGAAATTTGAAACGGAAGATTAATTAAAAAGCGTCTGGTTTAAACAGACGCTTTTATTTTAATCTCTTTAGCAAGTGTTCCAGCAATTCCGATTTATTTACTCTTACTTGATCCATTGAGTCGCGTTCGCGAACGGTTACCGTTCCGTTCTGAAGCGTCTGCGTATCAACCGTTATACAGTAGGGCGTTCCTGCTTCATCTTGACGGCGGTAGCGTCTTCCGACCGCACCTTTGTTGTCGTAAAA
>WFQV01000448.1 GCA_015486905.1 Melioribacteraceae bacterium
ACTTCGAGCACCTCAATTCCGATTCGGTTTACAAAACGATGAATTACGGTGATATCAGATTAAGTGATATTAATCTTAATGCCACCGTCTTTATTAACCTTGTAACGCCGAGATTTAATTTGATTTTAAACGAGCTAAGCTCCAAAACAAATTTAACAAGATTTAACCTAAAACATTTTAGCGGATTTTTTTACCTCGATTCTCAAAAAGCTTTGGCTGATAATGTGTCCCTCGAAACAGACAGCAGTAACGTTAACTTTACCATGGAAATGGACAGCGTCAACTTTTTCAAACCGTTCGAGTATTTAAGTTTTAAAAATCATCCGGTTAAGTTAAAATTGAATGCCGAACCTTTCTGCTTCGACGATTTGTCTTCTTTCTTGGAAGCAACGGAATTTTTAAAAGGCAAACCGACACTTTCCTTTCAAGCGGAAGGTCCTTACGGAAATCTGAAAATTAAAGAAATGAAGTTAAAACTCGGTTCCTCGGAAATTAGCGGTTTCGGTAAAATAAGCAATTTGGAACAACCTTCGGATTTACGGCTGGACGTAACATTTGAAAACTCACGGTTGGACGAGAGCGATGCTTTCAGGTTAATGCCCTCCTTGGGAATACCCGATTTTAACGAGTTAACTCTTTCAAAAGTCAATGTTCATTTTAAAGGTAAACCGACGAATTTCTTTACTAAAATAGAAGCACAAACGGGCAGCAGCGGGAATTTAAAATTAGCTGGTAACTTGAATTTGGATTTACCGCAGATGAAATACAATTTTAAGTTCGCTTCTCAGAAATTGGATTTGAGCAAAATAATTAATGTGCCCACATTGTTAAATATGAACGGTAAGATAAAAGGCTCGGGTGTTAATCCCGTTGCGTTAAAGGCTCTCTTTAATTTAACGGTTTCACAAAGCAGAATTAACGGTTACAAAATAGACACGCTCAATTTGGCTTCGAACTCAAGCAATAAAATGATCAGACTGAATTTGTTAACGGATGTAAATGGTGCTCACTCCGAACTGGAGGGGAAATTGGACTTTACCGACGAGACCTCGCCGCGCTACGATTTAACCGGTGTAATCGACAGCCTCGACCTTGCTCGCTTTGCAAATAATAAAAATCTCAACTCGAACTTAAATTTTTCTTTTGTTGCCAGAGGAAAAAGCTTGGACATTGACGACATGATTGCAGATTTTGTGGTGGGGCTTAGGCGCTCGGAGTTAAAAGGGCATTCTTTACAAAGCAGTAAGTTTGCTTTGGCTTTACGCAAAGACGGGGCTAAGAGGGAAATAAAGTTTACTTCGGATTTGCTGGACCTGACACTTCAAGGAAAATTTTCACTCAGCAGAGCAATTAAACTGTTGAACTACCAGAGCGGTGCAATCGCTCAAATGCTTGAAAATAAATTTAGGCAAATGAACCCTGCAACGGTTTTGGAAAATAAGGAAGTTAAATTAGTTAGTCTGCCGTACGATACCATTGCCTCAAAACCGTTGGAGTTCAATTACGGTTTTTCGGTCAAGAAGTTTGAACCGATAGCTATTTTGCTTAATGCCGAAGAGTTCGATATTGCCGGGAACGGCTCGGGGATGGTCAAAAACGATTCGTTGAACTTTTCAATTAGCGGCAGTTACAAGCTGGACAACTTCTTTAACACCGATAAACACTCTCTTCTTTATTTGTCGGGCATCGACGCCGACATGCACTTTTCACGCAACAATCTGTCGAATAAATTCAATTCCCTTTTCGGCTCTCTTAGCTTAAGCGGGGAAAAGATTTTTGTCGGGAAGGAAATTAAAAATATTTCGGCTGATGTTGTTTTTAATCAAAGCAAATTAATCTTTGACGCAGGGGCTTCAATCGGCAAAGATTTGGCGGTTGAATCCGAAGGCGAATTTGAAATGTCACCGAAAAAACAACGGATTATTTTTTCTTACCTGAAACTAAACTACAAAGGAGACGAATGGCAAAACGACTCCACTATTGTTTTTGCCGTATCGCGCGATTCATTTTTGGTAAATAATTTTTCATTGAACAATGGAACCGCTTCTTTCAGAGCAAGCGGTCAAGTAGCTAAGAATAAAGGTCAGAACATAAAATTTGTTGTGGAAAATTTCCCTTCCTATTTGGCTGCGAAATATTTTACAAATACGGACGATAGTCAAATTAAAGGAAAGTTTAACTTAAACGCAGAAATTACCGGTACAAGCGAGCGACCCTTGGCAAACATTTCCGCAAATATTGACAGCGTCGGCTACGGCGAAAGTTTCTTCGGCAATCTTACTTCGAACTTTTCTTTTGCAAATAATCTCCTTGGAACAGATGTGAAGTTTAAAGAATTCGAAGAGAAAGGGGCAAAGACTTTACTGACAATATCCGGCGGCATTCCGTTGGAAATTATTCCCGAATCAGAAGCCGTTAAAAATCAAAGAAAGGTGAATTTAAAAATTCACTC
>WFQV01000449.1 GCA_015486905.1 Melioribacteraceae bacterium
TAGCTATGAAGGAAATCTTCATATTTTAAAAATTGCTTTTATTTAGCAAGCCTTCTTTAAAAAATTAAAATAATAACGTGATGGCTGACGACACCGATTTATTAGCGGAGCAAAATAATCTTTAGCAAAGCATTACTCCATTATTGCCAGATGAACGAAACGAATCAGTCTGTTAAACATTTAAGCTTTTTTTACCGTTTGAAAAATTACTTCAGTCGTTCCAGCTATCTTCATAACTCCTTTGTAAAAACACAAGTGAGCGCCCTTGGTAACGCGGATTATTCAATTAAAAATTAAAAATATTCTGTTACCTGCTATCCATTTATCCATCAATCCCCAATAATCCTTCTTCCGGCTTTTCATTCATAATTGCAGCTTGCCGCAATATGATTAACGAATTATTTGTTCATTATTTCTTATTTTTGCATTTCAAATTGTTTTTAACTTAACGGAGAAAGGAACGGCGATGAATAAATCCATTTCGAGGACCATTTCGGAGTTTGCGGTTAATTTGCAGTACGGCGATTTACCGGAAGAAGTTATTAACCAAACCAAAAGATTCATCTACGATTCAATAGGCTGTGCCTATGGCGGCTATCACACAAATGATGTAAATATTTTACGTGAAATTTACAAAGAAATGGGCGGAAAGGAAGAAGCTACAATAATCGGTTTCGGAGATAAAATTCCCGCAGTGAACGCCACGCTCGTGAACTCATTAATGATTCGTGCATTAGACTACAACGATATTTATTGGAAGGAAGACCCTTCTCACCCGTCGGATTTGATTCCCGCCGCTCTTGCCGTCGGTGAGCTTGTTAACGCAAGTATGGAAGAAGTAATAACGGCAATAGTTTTGGCGTATGAGTTCGAGCAAAGGCTTTGCGAATTTGCCGTCCCGGGAATTCGCGAGCGCAAGTGGCATCACGCTACGCTAACGCAGTTTGTCTCTCCCGTTGTTGCCGGCAAACTTTTAGGTTTAACCGTTGACGAAATGGTAAACGCAATCGGGATTAATGGCTCGCACAATCACACAATAGGCGCACCTACGGCTGGTAAACTTACCATGATGAAAAATACTGTTGACCCAATGGCGGTACAGTCGGGCGTTTTTGCGGCTTTAATGGCGAAGAGAGGCTACACCGGAACGGAAGCTATCTTCGAAGGCAAGGAAGGTTTCATGGATGCATTCTTCGGTTGGGATGTAAAAGAGCAAAAAGCCGCTCCTGTAAAAATGCAAGGACGCCAAGCTCTCGGGGAATGGACTTGGGACGTAAACAAGCTAATTGGCGGCTTGGGTGAAAGCTACAGAATAATGGAATGCGGAATGAAAGCCTTCCCGACGGAAGCCCTTACACACACGCACATTTCCGCTACCCTCGAGGTGATTAAGAAAAACAAAATAGATTACAAAGACATTAAAGAAATTCGAATTTCTACAATTGCCCGCGCGGTGGATATCCTTTTTGACCCTCACAAATACAGACCGGAATCCCGTGAAACCGCCGACCACTCACTCCCGTATTGTATTGCCGCAGCTGTAGTTGACGGCAAAATCACCACACAAACTTTTTCGGAAGAGAAAATGAAAGATCCGAGAATTTGGGAGGTGATAGACAAAATCAAAGGTGAGGCTTCGGAAGAATTCGAGAGAATGTTCCCGCAAAAGCAACCCTCACGTGCAACAATTATCTTAAACGATGGAAACAGCTACAGCGCTTATCTCGAATATCCCAAAGGCGATTACCGCCAACCCATGACCGAAGAAGAACTTGAAATTAAATTCAACTCTTTAAGCGACGGTTTGCTTTCCGAAGAAAGACAGAAGGAAATAAAAGAAATGATTTTCTCCGCCGAGAAATTTTCCGCACGGAATTTCATGAATAAATTGAATGTGTGAGGAGAAAATTGATTGGATGATTGGATGAATGCATGGATGATTGAACGGATTCTATGCAAGCCGGTCATTTCGAACGAAGAGAGAAATCTCCGTTCCATTAGAGATTTCTCAGTCGCTTCGCTCCTTCGAAATGACAAATTATTCCCGATTTGTCGGGACGACAACCTTTCCCTTTTGGGGACAGCCACTTAAATGAGAATTTGAATGTAAAATAAAAAAATGAAACACAGAGGTTACTCATGAAAGCAATAGCCGGAAGGCAAGGCAATGAAAACCGCTCGGATTGTTACTTCGAAGTAATAACAACACGTAAGGGCGGAATACAATTGGAGGTAAAGTCCAAAGTCGATTCGATGTACGGTGAAAGCATACGCCGATTGATTTTCGACATGTGCGAGTTTTTTGAAATTAAAAATCTGAAAATTTATTTGGAGGATTACGGTGCATTACCGTTTACATTAGCGGCTCGCTTCGAATTGGCTATCAAACGGCTTTACCCGGAAATCGGAAAGGAATATTTGCTTCCTTTCAATCTGAATTCAAAATACGGAACGAGCCGGGAAAGGTTCAGACGCAGCCGGCTTTATCTGCCGGGGAATCAGCCAAAACTTTTTATTAACGCAGGATTACACAAGCCGGACGGAATTATTCTCGACTTGGAGGACAGCGTTTCGCCTTTGGAAAAGGACGCCGCACAACTTTTGGTTCGCAACGCTTTGCGCAGTGTGGACTTTTACGGTGCCGAAAGAATGGTTCGAATCAATCAATTGCCCAAAGGTTTGGAAGATTTGAAATACGTCGTGCCCCACAATGTTCACGTAATTTTAATTCCGAAATGCGAAACAGCCGAGGACGTTCTTGCAGTAAAAGAAGAAACTGACAAACTTCGTAAGGCAAATAAAATTAGGAAGAAAATTTACCTAATGCCGATAATCGAAAGTGCAAAAGGTGTGTTGAACGTTTACAAAATTGCTTCGTCAACGGAAGATGTTTGTGCGGTTGCTATCGGCTTGGAGGATTACACCGCGGATATCGGTGCGCAAAGGACAAATGAAGGTCGTGAAAGTTTTTACGCCCGCACTGCACTTGTGAACGCTGCAAAGGCTGCCGGAGTTCAGGCAATAGACACAGTATTCTCCGATGTTAACGACATGGAAGGCTTACGACAAAGCGTAGTGGAAGCAAAATCCTTGGGCTTTGACGGTAAAGGTTGCATTCACCCTCGTCAAATTAAAGTCGTGCACGACGCCTTTGCCCCGTCGGAAGAAGAAATCGAAAAGGCAAAGAAAATTGTAGCCGCTTTCGAAGAAGCAAAAGCCAAGGGGCTTGGAGTGGTTTCACTCGGAAGCAAAATGATTGACCCGCCGGTAGTCAAACGAGCTATTAACGTTCTGAAATATTTGGAGAATTAAAAACTTTTAGGGACAAGAAAATGAAGATGATTAAAAATGCTGCCGGCAGATTAGTGCCGGATGAAATAAACGGACAGAAACAAATTCCTTACATGGGTGTTGGGAAATACAAACCTACAGGGCACAAATACGGTCCGCCGATTCGCTCCTGTGCCAATTACCCTACAGACGGGAATAAGGTTGTTAAAAATTTGCAGGAAGCTCTGGAGCGTGCGGGAATCCGAGATGGAGTGACAATTTCAACACATCACCATTTTCGCGATGGTGATGCTCTGACAAACATGCTTTTCGACACCATTCACAAAATGGGAATTAAAGGCATTCGCTGGTTCCCCAGTGCGTCTTTCCCTGTACATGCTCATTTGCTTAAATATTTGGAAGACGGTACTATTCACCACATCGAAGGTTCGATGAATGGTCCTCTCGGACGCTTTGCATCCGAAGGTAAAATGAAGGGTGTTGGTGTTTTACGCAGTCACGGCGGACGCTACCAAGCAGTGCAGGACGGTGAAGTTCACATCGACATTGCAGTAATTGCCGCTCCAACGGCAGACCCGTTCGGCAACGCAACGGGCGACCGCGGTCCCGCCGCATGCGGGCTTTTAGGTTTTGCTTTGGCAGATTCGATTTACGCGGACAATGTAATCGTCGCTACGGACAATCTCGTTCCTTTCCCTTGTATCCCGTGGCAAATTCAAGGAAATAATGTTGACTACGTTGTGGAAGTCCCTTCACTCGGCGACCCTTCGAAAATTGTTTCGGGTACTTTGCGAGTAACTAAGAGTCCCGACAGACTTTTAATTGCCGAGTACATTGCACGCTTCGTGGAAGCTGCCGGTTTCATTAAGGACGGTTTTTCATTTCAGGCAGGAGCGGGAGGAATCAATCTTGCGTTCCTCGAATTCCTTAAAGCGAAGATGAAACGGAAAGGCGTGAAAGCTCGCTTCGTCCGAGGCGGAAGTACGGAGTACCTCGTGGAAATGCTTGAGGAGGGATTGACGGATTACATCCTCGACGGGCAAACTTTCGACTTGGAAGGCGTTCGCTCGATGCGTGAAAATCCGAATCATATTAACACAAGTCCCTTTACGAGCTACAACTACCACGGCAAAGGCAACTTTGCTTCAATGGTGGATTTCGTTGTGCTCGGCGCCACGGAAGTGGATTTAAATTTTAACGGCAACGTTGTTACACACTCGGATGGTTATCTTCTGCACGGAATCGGCGGCTGGCAAAACTGCCTGACTTCTAAGTGTACAATTTTAGCTCTGCCTTCGTTCAGGGACAGAATTCCCGTGATTGTAGATGAGGTAACCACACTGGTAGGCCCCGGCGAACTGATTGACGTAATCGTTACCGAACGCGGCATTGCAATTAACCCGAAAAGAAAGGACTTGCTGAAAGCCGTCAAAGGTTCCGGTTTACCCGTTAAAACCATCGAACAGCTTTACGAAGAAGTCAACGGAATTTGCGGCGGAAAGCCTGCAAAGCCAAAACTGAACAAGGA
>WFQV01000450.1 GCA_015486905.1 Melioribacteraceae bacterium
GGGTTGAAGGCAATGCTAAATCGGCAGTTATGTTTATTGGTAATAAAGCCCACGGTAACAATTGGTACGGTTGGCAGGGAGAAAAAATGCGGCTTGAATGGGTAGAAGCCGACTTGCCGTTCCCGGAGTTTTACGACACCGACCCGGACGGAAAAGGTTGGCGTGCGGAAAGCTACTTGCCCATGGCTGTTTTTTACAATCCCGAAGATTTGGCAAAAGTTACAAAAGGAGAAATGCAGACGTTTGAACCTCAGCCTTACGGTGCATGGAGATTTAACAGAACTATTTTTTACGGCGAGAAAGCGGAAATTTCCTCGGCGTGCTACGATGCTAAACACAAAAGATTATTTGTTACCGAATTTAATGCGCCTAACGACGGCTGGCTGATTATTCACGTCTTTGATTACGATTCGACAATTGTTAATGTAACGGAAACAGAAAACTTTCTTCCGAAAGGATTTCGTCTTTACCAGAATTACCCCAACCCATTCTTCGCCAATGGCGGGGCGACAATAATAAAATATTCAATCCCGGCATCATTGGTAGAGACGCAAAATATTGCGTCTCTACCAATTGTAACATTAAAGGTTTATGATATATTGGGGCAAAAAATTTTCACACCGGTAAACAATGTACAAAAGCCAGGAAATTACTCCGTACATTTCAATGCGAACAATTTACCCGCCGGAATTTATTTCTACCGTTTGCAAGCTGGGAAATTTACGACAACTAAGAAAATGGTTATTCTTAAATAAAATAAAAAACAATTTTGGAGGAAAAAATGGAAAGATTACGCGTAACAATTATTGCCTTTTTTACGTTACTACTTTTTTGCAATATTAACGATGCAAACACATTGTTAAAAGACAAAACGCTTGAGTTTAATTCATCTTCGGATATTGTTTCTTTTAACCCGGGCTCGGTTTATTTGGTTTCTGCAAACCACATGCTGAAAATTAAATTCAAACAAGCGAATTCGGTTCAACCTTATTCAAAAGGACTCAAATCAACAGAATCCGGCTTGTTGAAAAATAAAATTCTTTACGACAATCTTTGGGCAGGTGTAAGTTTGGTTTACGAAAAAAGCAATACCGGAATAGTCAAAAGCACTTTTATTGTTGAGCCGAAAGCTGATGTAAATTCAATTGATTTGGAATACAATAAAACAGTGGAAATTACAAAACAAGGGGAATTAAGATTTAATTTTAACTCCGGAGTTTTAACACAATCAAAGCCGTTGGCATGGCAAATAATAAATGGGAAAAAGAATTTCGTGACGGCAAAATTCAAAAAGAAAGGAGAAAAAGAAATTGGATTCACGGTTGGGAATTACAACCGGAATTTTGAGTTGATTATCGACCCTACGTGGCAATGGAACACTTTTGTAGGCTGCTCGTCGGATGATCAAGTTAAAGGAATAACAGTGGATGATTCGGGCAATGTTTACGCTGTCGGATTTAGTTGGTGTACTTGGGGTAATCCGGTGAATCCCCATTCTGGAAATCGTGATGCTTTTGTAGTTAAATTAAACAACAACGGTGAGAGAGTTTGGAATACTTTTTTAGGAAGTGCGTCGGTTGATATTGGCGAAGGAATTGATTTATCGGATTCAACCGTAGTTATTGCGGGCTATAGTGATGCTACTTGGGGTACGCCGGTTAATCCCTTTGCAACATCCGGTGAAAATGCATTTGCGGCAAAGCTGAATTGTAATGACGGTACATTAATTTGGAATACTTTTATGGGCTCCGACAACACAAATTACGGTTCGCATATTGCCGCCGGTCCGATGGGAACAATTTACGTTGTAGGTACAAGTTTTACACCGTGGGGCTACCCCATAGATCCTTTCATCGGCGGGCAAGATGCTTTTCTTGTACAGCTTGACAGCGAGGGAAATTTAATGTGGAGTACTTTCATGGGTTCGGAACAAACGGATTACGCTTACGATGTAGCATTGGACGATGCCTTGAATGCTTACGTAATAGGTTACAGCACTGCTACCTGGGGAGAGCCTGTTCACGCTTACAACGGCGGCACAAGCGATGCTTTTGTCGCAAAATTTGCTTACAACGGCATCCGTATATGGCACACATTTCTCGGCGCTTCGGATGAAGACGATAGAGGTTACGGAATAGATGTTGACTCAACTTTTAATGTTTATGTAATAGGTGAAAGTGAAGCAACCTGGGGCAGCCCGATAAATCCCTTTGCCGGTGATGCTGCGGCTTTCGTTGCCAAATTAAATGAAGAAGGTGCTTTGCAGTGGAATACATTTCTGGGTGGGACCTCGATTGATTACGGTTACGGAATAATGCTTGATGCAAGCAACAACATATTTTTAAGCGGTTCAAGCCTCGGTGAATGGGGAAATCCCGTTGACCCGTTTAACGGTTCCGATGCTTTTGTTGCACAGCTTGATAGTAGAGGCAATTTAATTGCAAATACGTTCCTGGGCGGCACTTCGGTTGATGTTGGATACTCTGTCTTTGTTAACGAATCCGACGAGATTTACGTAGGTGGTTATAGTCAATCAACTTGGGGAACTCCCGTTTCATCATATACAGGAAGGCAGGATGGTTTTGTTGCCAAACTGACTTTTCCACCCGTCTCTGTAGAAGCCAATGAAGCATTACCGAACAAATTTCAGCTTTCTCAGAATTACCCCAACCCGTTTCCCGCCAATGGCGGGACAGGTAATCAAACGACAATAATAAAATATTCAATTCCCGCATCATTGGTAGAGACGCAAAATATTGCGTCTCTACCAATTGTAACATTAAAGGTTTATGATATATTGGGGCAAAAAATTTCCACACTGGTAAACAAGGTTCAAACGCCGGGGAATTACTCCGTACATTTCAATGCAAGCAATTTACCCGCCGGAATTTATTTCTACCGTTTGCAAGCTGGAAATTTTACGGCAACTAAGAAAATGATTGTATTAAAATAAGCCGCGAACTCACGGTACAGGTTTAAATTCGGTGGCAAAAAATAAGAAAGAAAAAACAAGAAATCCGACTTCGCCCGCGCTGCGCTCGTGGCTACGTCGCGACAGGTCCGTCGTTTTTAAATTATGCGAACTCTATCACTCCCGTGATAGACAAAAGTAAGACGTTAGACGTGACGTTAGTTTCATTATTTATTTAAAGTTGAAAATAGAAAATAGGAAAATTAATTCACAATGAACAATTTTTCTTATCCGGAATCCGGTAAAATTAACAACTTCGATACCTTCGGCATCGTTTTTTTTCGTTATTGTCTTATGTTAACATTTGACAACTTTGAGGTCAGTCATTTTTCAAACCTATCCACCCTTTCCCCCCATTCTGCGGGGCGAGGTCCTAAAAACACACAAAGGATTCAGCCCTCCTGCCTGCCCTGCCTACCGCCTGTCTGCCGGCAGGCAGGTCAGGAATAGGGAAATGGTTGGTTGGGAAAAAATAAGAAAAGCAAGCAATGCGGTAAAATGCTTAAAAACAATATCACACAGATTGACTGTTTCCCCACATTTTGAGGGATTTTTTGCAATGTCTTAACAGTGCTTTTAGGACAACCCCGAAAAAACAAAATATTTCTTAGCTCCGGAAGGATTTACCCCGCCTTGGAAGAGGACTTCTCATTAACCACGGGTTTCAACCCGTGGGCGTAACAAACAAAAACAGCGATAAAAGTTTTGGCGCGATTTTTGGGAGGTTCGTTTCGGGAAAGCAAAAAAATCGTGACAAAACGCTCAAGAGGGAAAGACAAGCAAAAAATTTTTTTTGTCACTAAATTTAGACTTGTACCGAATTCACGAATTAATGGTTTAAAAAAGACGGACTAATGTTCGGCTTTTTTATTTGCAATTATCGATTTTTTTTTAAAC
>WFQV01000451.1 GCA_015486905.1 Melioribacteraceae bacterium
AATTCAAGAATTCCACTCTTGATTTTAACTGCTGACAGACCGCCGGAGCTTCACGGCGTCGGAGCTAACCAGACAATCAATCAAGAGAATATTTACGCTGAAAATATCCGTGCTTATTTTAACGCCGGCATGCCGCAGACCACCAAAAAGAATTTTGAACGACTAAAAAAGATTGCTGTTAAGGCTGTTAATATTTCAGCCGGGGGACCGGTTCACATTAATTTCCCTTTCAAAAAACCTTTGGAACCTTGGGATATTAACGCTCGAATCGACAACAATATTTTGACTAACATTTTAGAATTAAACACGCTAAAAGGAAAAGGAAAAGCTTTAGTTTCCAAAATTCCAAAAGATTTAATTAAGAAAATAATTTCCGCACAGAGAATTTTAATTTTTTCCGGCGGTGGAAATTTTGAAGATGATTTTTACCCGGCAATACGAAGATTGTCCTTAAAAATCGGGGCTCCGGTGATCGTGGATGCCTATTCGCCCTTAAAATTCAATGCTTCGAAAGGCAACTATTTTTTATTCAACACCGCTTCACTGTTAAATTCAAGAAAATTTTTTCAATTACTAAACCCAGATTTAATTTTACATTTTGGGAATGCACCCACAACGTCCGCCGTACTTAAGGCTTATGAAAATTTCAAAGCAAAGAAAATTTTAATTAATGAATTCGGCGATGTTAAAGACCCAAGCCGTACCTACACCAAACTTTTAAAATACGACCCGGCAAAATTCTGTAATGAAATTTCCGAACTTTCGGAAAAGAAAAACAACGCTTGGGCAAGAACCATTAAATCTGTTGATGCGAAAGCCGAGAAATTTAAAGATAAATTTCTTGTTAAAACAAAAATTAACTTCGAAGGGAAAATCGTTTACGAGACCGTTAACTTATTGCCGGCAAATTCAAATTTGTTTGTATCCAACAGCATGCCGGTTAGAGATTTGGATTACTTCGCTCCGGCTGTAAAAAAGAAAATCCGGTTATTTGTAAACCGCGGCGCAAGCGGAATTGACGGAATAATTTCAACAGCAGCCGGTATTGCTCGTTCATCGAACAAAAAGACATTTTTACTCACCGGCGATTTGGCCTTCCTTCACGATTTGAACGGATTGCAGATAATTAAAAAATACGGAATAGATTTGACGATAATAATCATTGACAACAACGGCGGCGGTATTTTCCGATTGCTGCCGGTCGCAAAAAAGAAAAAGCACTTCGAGGAATTGTTTATTACTCCACACAATCTTGACTTTCAAAAAATCGCCCTTGCTTTCGAAGCTAAGTATTTCAGCCCGAAATCAATCGGGGCTCTCCGAAATTCAATAATAATAGCTTCAAAAACAAACGGGTTAAAAATAATTCGCATACGGACAGATTCCATGCTCTCTACAAATTTAAGAAAAGAATATTTCTTAAAACTGAGCCGTTATTTTGAAAATGAAACACCCTTGACTGCTTTAAGTCACACAAGGAGATAATTATAAATTTATGTCAAGGAGCTCTCTAAAAATCTGTTACTGTCATCCTGACGAGTCGAAAGCAGTCAGCCTCAGGTGGACTGTCATTTCGATTCCTACTTGTCGGGAGAGAAATGGTGGCCGGTTCAAAAACAAGCTCTGTCATATCGAGCGGAGCGAGATATCTCACTCACATTTGCATTCTTCAAAAACGAGATTTCTCCCCCCGATAAATCGGGGGTCGAAATGACAAATTATTTTCGTTTTGTGGGGATGACAATGTTTTTTCTTTTTGCTACACTTACTTAAATGAGAGTTTAAATGGGTAATAAACAGATGAACCGACATGACTAAGTTTAAGACACCCAAGTAAATGATATTATTTATGAACCTGCCTGCCGGTAGGTAGGTGATGAATGCGTGAGGATTAGATTGATTGCATGGTTGGATGATTGGATGATTGGATGGTTGGATGGCTGATTGTTCTGTTATTTTTTGTTTGGAGGTTAAGACTTGTTACATATTACCGAAAAACAAAGCGTACAAAATAATTTTAACAAAGCTCTACATGAGCGACATTTCATTAACCCCGAGCTTCAGTTCGGGGTTAGGACGAGAGAAAACACAAAAGTGTTTTGGCGCGATTTTTGGTTTTGCTCGTTTGGGGAAGATAAAAATCGTGACAAAACTTGGTAGAGAAATAAACACATGAAACTTAAATATTTCCTTTTCGAAAATGTTCGGCTCTCTTACCTTTTCAAAAAAGGTAAAGACAAATCGAAAATTCCTCTGATTCTTTTGCACGGATTTTCGGGCTCGGCAAAGGATTGGAATTTTTTCTTAAATAATCTTCAAGATGATATTACAGCCGCAGCGCTTGATTTAATAGGACACGGTAAAAGTGATTCACCCCCAAAAGCTAACTTCTACACTGCAGATTCAATTGCCCTCCAAATAAAAACTTTAATTGAAGAAATTGGCGCCGAGAAAGTAATTCTAATCGGCTACTCAATGGGCGGACGCGCCGCACTTTCATTTGCCTTGAAATTTCCCGAAAAAATTTCTACGATGATTTTGGAAAGCACTTCCTTTGGAATTGAAAAAGAAGAGGATAGAGAAAAGCGAAGAAAAGAAGACAAACGTTTGGCAGAATTTATTATGGCAAACAGCATTGAAACTTTTGTCGATTATTGGCTTTCACTGCCGTTGTTTAATTC
>WFQV01000452.1 GCA_015486905.1 Melioribacteraceae bacterium
ATTTTTATCTTCCCCAAACGAGCAAAACCAAAAATCGCGCCAAAACACTTTATTGTTTTCTCTCGTCCTACCCCCGAGCTGAAGCTCTGGGTTAATGAAATGTCGCTCATGTAGAGCTTTGTTAAAATTATTTTGTACGCTTTGTTTTTCGGTAATCTGTAACAAGTACCAACCTTAATCTCAACCTCTAAACAAAAAATAACAGAACAATCATCCAACCATCCATTCATCCAACCATCCAATCATCCGGCCATGCAATCAATCTACTCCTCACGCATTCATCACCTACCTACCGGTAGGCAGGGCAGGCAGGTTCATAAATAATATCATTCTTTTGGCTGTCTTAAACTTATTCATGTATGTTTCATGGTTGAGAATAAAATTTTCTTTATTTTCAAATTTATTAAAATCGCCGTACACGTCCAAAGAATAGAGCGGTTTATTACGGCTGTAAAGACAAACTTCAAAAACTATATTGTTACACGAAAAAAATGCAAAGGATTGTTGCCAAGCGCGCAGGGTCGGTTTTCAGTCTTAAGTAACGAGTCTTAATTAACCAGCTCTTAACAACGAGAGAAAATATCAGGAGTAGCCTAAACTTCTAAACTCTAAACCTCTAAACGAAGAACGCTAAACGAGTGCCTGACGAACGTTGAAGACAGCCGGTAAAAAAACAGTGTAAAAATTCCAATCTCAATTTCAAATATTTAGCAAACATTTGTTAAATTTTAAAAAAGAATAATTGCTAATAATGGGAGCTTGCAATGGCTGGAGAAATTGAAAAAATCATTAACGAATACTCGGACAACTTTGATTATTCAATAAAGAAAACCGCAGTAATATTAGCTGCCGGTCACGGAAAAAGAATTAAGTCGCAAACGTCCAAAATGCTTCATAAAATTTGGGGAACCCCCACGGTTGAAAGGGTTTTTAAGGCTTGTAAAACCGGCTTGGGGAAAGTTAACATTATTATTGTTGTTGGAATCAAAGCGGAGGAAGTAGTAAAAACAATAGGAAAAAGAACCAACACTCTTTTTGTTTATCAGGAAGAACAATTAGGAACGGGGCATGCTTTGCAAAAAGCGCTGGCAAAAATAAAGAAAAAATCTTACGAAGGAGCTCTTTACGTTTTCCCCGGAGACATGGGATTGATTGACAAAGAAACGGTTAGAACGTTTGACAAAAAGTTCCAAAAATCCGCTGCGGATATGATGGTGCTTACCGGTCAATATACCGGGGAGACGGAGAATAATTACTACGGCAGAATTGTTCGAGCAAAAAAGACGGACGCCGAAGGCAGAGAAATTAAGGAAAACGAAGGCAAAGTAATTGAAATTATTGAACACAAAGATATTCTGGCAATAAAAGAAAATAAGAAATACAAAACTAACTTTGGCGGCAGAGAGTATTCTTTCTCGAAAAAAGAATTGCTTGAAAACAGAGAATACAACTCGGGCGTTTTTGCATTTAAATTTTTGCCACTTTCAAAATTAATCGGTGAAATTAGAAGCAACAATGCTCAAAATGAAATTTACATTACGGACTTAATTGCGATATTTAACAATAACGGTTTTAGCGTTGAAGCGGTCAGCCCCCGAAAAGATTACGTAATAATGGGTTTTAACAATAAATCAGTCCTTAAAAAAATGGAGTCTATTGCGAGGGGGTTGGTTTACGAAAAGATTAAAAATTTGGTTGAGATTGAAGACCACGAGGATTTTTTTATTGCCGACGAGACAGTTGAACAAATAATCAGAATGGACAAGAAGGGGAGACCACTCGATATTTTCATTGGCAAGGGTGTGTACATTGGCAAGGACGTGGTGTTGAATTACAATTTGAGACTAATGAAAAACGCTAAAGTTGACGGGAATGTGGTTTTCGGAGAAAATGTTAGAATCCACGAGCGTGTATTGCTTAACACTTTTCCTAATCAAACGCTTAAAATCGGCAATAACGTGGAAATTTTTTGGGGCGATATTGTTAAAGGTAATTTGATTATCGGGAACAATGTAAAATTGGAGTCGGGCGTTAATGTAACCGGCAGCGACGAATTCCCGTGCAGAATAGGAGACAATGTTATTATTAAAGGCACAAGCTACGTTTTCGGCTCCATTATTGACAACGATATTTACATTGAGCACAGCGTATTGATTAAAAAACGCGTCCACAAAATAATTGACGCCAAAGGCGATGTAATGCCGGTCAGGTTTTACATCCCTTACCCTCAAGGAGTTGAAGCGGTGGAAATCATCAAACAATAAGCGTAGTGATTTCCACAGGCTTGAATGTTCTTAAAAAATAATCAGAGCAAATCCGAGAGCAATAATCAATGCAAACAATGTGCGCTCGAACCAAATGATTAAAATCTCTCCGATTGAAATCGGGATATCGGTAGAAAGAATGCATGGTACGGAAGCGGAGAAGAAAAGTATCGCTGCAACGGAAACAACAGCTGTCACGTAACGTGCGATTAGTGAGGCTCCGCTAATTAAAAGCGAAGGTAAAAACATTTCCGATATTTCAAGTGCTGCGGCTTTTGAAATCAAAAGGGAATCCGGCACACCGAATATTTTAACAAACGGGTAAAACAAGTAACCGAGATAATCAAAAACGGGCGTGTACTTTGAGAGAAGTAAACCTATTAAGCCAACGGACATAATTGAGGGTAAAATACTCATTGCCATCACAAACCCGTCTCTTAAATTTTTCAAAACATTTTCTTTTAACGAAGGTGCAGCTTGAAAAGAGCTTAATCCTTCTTCCAGAGCCTTTTGAAATCTTCCTCCTTCAAATTTTTCGTAATCTTTTGTTTCGGAATTGCCGGAACCGCTGTCTTTATTGCTTAATGGAGGAATTCGAACCGTTAAAGCGGTAACAATAAAGGTTATTAACAACGTTGACCAAAAATAAAGATTCCACATTCCCATTAAACCGGTAGTTTTGGCAACGATAATCATAAATGTTGCCGAGACGGTTGAGAAACCCGTGGCAATTATTACCGCTTCTTTAACCGTGTATTTCCCCTCTTTGAATACTCGATTGGTAATTAAAAGTGCAATGGAATAACTCCCCACAAAAGAGGCCAATGCGTCAATGGCGGAACGCCCCGGAGTTTTGAATAGGGGTTTCATTACAGGCTGCATTAACACACCAACAAACTCAAGCAGACCGTAATCAACAAGGAACGCCAAGAATATTGCACCAACAGGGACAATTATTCCGACCGGGATTACAAGTTTTTCATAGAGGAACGGAGTTAAATCTTTTTCAAAAAGCCAGTGCGGACCTATTTTAAAAAAATACATTAAAGCTACAATTACACCGAGAACTTTTAACAGTGAAAAAACGGTTGATGTTAAACTCTCGTTCCAATTCTTTTTGTAGAATGGGTAAAGCCCGCCGGCAATCACTACAATCAAGGCGTAAAACGAAGAAGCGTGCGGAAAGTTAAATCTGAAAAAATTAATGATATGGTCTAAAATTATTGTGCTTTTGCCTTTAATGTTAACCGGAATGAAGAACACAAATATTCCAAATGCGGCGAATAGGAAGAATTTTAATAAATCGGTTTTTTTCATTCTTTGATTTCAAAAAAGAGAAAAAAGACACCGTAAAAATAACAAGATTCGAGTTAACGTTTAATTATGTTCGAGTAATTTTTTGCCGATGTTTTTCCAAGAGTAATTATTTACCGCAAAGTTTCTAAGATTTCTTCCGAATGCATTTTTCCATGAGTCATCGGCAAAACCGTCGGGGTAAAGAAAGTTCAATATTTGAACTATTTTTTCGGGCAGTTCTTCGAAAAACAAATCGGGATTTTTGCAAACAAGCTTCTCTGTTTCCGGGATTGCTTTAATTAAATTGTCTGTTACATCCTTCATTCCGGAGTGATAGTTAGTGAGTGGAAAAACACCCGCCGACATTGCCTCTATGGCAACCATTCCAAATGCCTCGGGAAAGGTGCTGGGCATTACACTGATGCTTGCAAGCGGCAATAGTTTGCTTAACAACTTGTGATTTAAAAATCCCGTTACGGTTATTCTGCCTGCTTCGTCGAGAGTAAGTTTCCTAAAGTACTTTTTAACGTCAATGTTCAAGGCAAAGTTGCCGGCTTCGGCGGCTTTTTGTGCAAGTTCCAAATTGCCGGTTTTCAACGCCGTAATAATTGCCTCCAAATGCTCCCGGTAAGAGCCGAAACCGACAAACACAAATCTTACGTTGTTCTGAAGTTCGAATATTTTCGGTGTGAGTAAGATGAGTTCGCCCACTCCCTTGGTCTGTAAAAATTTTCCGGAGTAAATAATGATAGGCTCTTCCTTTTGCCAAGGTTTCCACTTTTCGAGTAAATCGGCATCAATGCTCCGCTGATTGTAAGTGTTTCCAAGTTCGGTGAGAATTTTGTGGGCTTCCCCTGCCGGCTTTTTCGTAATATCCGGAACGGAAATATTCTTTCTGCCATCCGGGTTCTTTCCGATTTCTTCCTTTGCGAGCTCTAAAAATCTTTTTTCATATTCAAACGGATTAGGACAAAGGTTAAAAACATTCTCGTTCATCCCCGGCGGTACAATTTTAATTTTGTTCCTAAAAATTTTATTGTCGCTAAAGACATTTAAAATTCTTCGCTTAATGTGGGTGGAGCCCGCAATTATTTCCTGTGCGTTGTTAAGTCCCTCGTAAGCGTATTTTTTAAATTCAGGATGCTTTGCCGCAACGAACTCCATTGCACTTCCGTGAATTTTAATCTTGTAAGGAATGTCGCAATTTTCCAATGCACGTTTAACAATAACGGGACTTAGCATTGCATGATTGGCAAAAAACAAATCAACTCCTTGTGCGGTTATTTTCTTAAGGGCTTCGGCTGTTAATTTAATATGAGTGTTGATTTCTTCCTCGCTCATTTCGGGAATGACTTTTACCGTGTAACCTTCGTATTCATCGTAAATGTAAACCGGCAGGAGATTGTTAATATCCGGCACAACAACTCTAAACTCTCCTGGGTGGGGAGGTGCTTTCGGAATTAGATTTGTCCCGGAAATGAATTCGTCAACAAAATCAAGCTCAAAAGCTTTTCTATCTTGGCAAACCACCGTAACGGCGTAACCCAATTCGCGCCATATTTCAGATACGTTTGCCACGTAAATATTTGAGCCTGTTCCGCGCAGCAAATAACCGTGAACCATTACTATGTGCATTTAAAATCCGAAATTATAATTAAATATATTTTTACAGTCTGTTTACTTTTCCCGTGCATTTTAAATCAGCCGTGAGAGTTTCCACTGTTAAAATTTAAAAATTCATTCCATATTTTAAATAACTCAAAAGTAGCGAGAATGTCATTTCCGCAATAGATTGCAATGTCGTCTATTCTGCCTGCCTTGTAAAGCTCCTTAACTTCCATTCCCGTCACACCGTGGCTTTTAGGCGATTCTATTCCGAAAGCCTGGCAGTAAAAATCCAAGTTAAATTTTTTGGTCAAACCGTGGAATGTAAATTCTTCTAACAAATCGACGTGACGCTTGTTTGAATATCTGTTGCCCAGGAGATTGATTGTCGGCTTTATTTTGTTGATTGCCGAGCGTATCAACAGAAACGGAACATCAAACGCTCTTCCGTTAAAGCTGATGGTTTTGTCCGCCTTGGAAGCGAATTCCCAAAAGTTCGTAAGCATTTCGGATTCTGACATTCCCCAGTATTTAATGTTCTTTTCTTCGTTTTCCCAATTTTGCTCTTCCGTGCCGTCGAAAAGAATAACCGAGCCTTCCGTATCTGTCCTTAGCATTCCGATTGCAACCGTGCGAGCCGTTAAAGGATAAAGACTTAAGAATCTTTTTGCGTCGTCGATTTTCTCTTCCCTCAGTTTTTCGTCGTGCTCTTTTTCCGCATAGCGCAAAATAAATTCCTGTTGCGATTCCGAGAGTTCCTCGAACTCCACACCAACCGTTTCGATGTCAAATACAATGTTCATTCTACCCTCCCGCTCAAAAGAAATTGTTTGTTATTAAAAAAAATTTTTCAGTTAATTTACAAATTAAATTTATTAAATGAAATAACTAAGCGAGAATAACCATTAGGAATTCTTAAGTACAACAACCATTCTATTTCCCTGTCGTAATTTTAAAAATAGTTAGGTAATAAAATCCGTATTCAATAAAGGAGGACTTATGAAAAGAATAATTTTTGTATTGGCAGTTTTTACACTGCTTACTCTAAACTTAACGCCCAGGAAAAGACGGCTAAAACGGGTTGGGAAAACAAAGGAGTAGTGGGGTTGAACTTGTCCCAACCTTCATTTACCAATTGGTCAAAAAGGGGAGAAAATTCTCTTGCGTTCTCACTCTTCGGAAATTTCGAAATTAACTATTTAAAAAAAGAGTGGACGTTTACGAACAAATTGAAATTATCTTACGGAAAGACGAAATTGGCAAATGAGGGAGCAAAAATTAATAACAACGAATTTAACCTCGAGGATGTTTTCATTTATTTGCCAGGCTGGAAGTTAAATCCGTTCATTAGCAATATTGCACAAAGCGTTATTGCTCAGGGTTATGATTATTCAACCACTCCGCCGGTGCAGCAATCGGCATTTTTTGATCCGGGTTATTTGTCCCAGAGTGCCGGTTTTGAATATACCCAAGGAGATAATTTCAAAACGCGCGCCGGTATCGCTTTGCAAGAAACATTCACTAATGAATTTAACCGGTACACTGACGGCTCAGCAACGCAAGGTGTTGAGAAATATAAAATAGAATCGGGCATAGAATCGGTGACGGAATTAAAACTTCCCGTTGCCGAAAATTTGCTTTACCAAAGTTACTTGAGGCTCTTTGGGCGGTTCGAGGAGATAAGGGTCTGGGACGTACGCTGGGACAACACTTTGACAATGAAAGTAAATTTTTTCTTGAACGTTAATCTGAATGTTTTGGTAGTTTACAGAAAAATTGAAACCCCGAAGACACAAGTTAAAAAAGCTCTGATGCTTGGCTTTTCTTACACATTATTTTAAGGATAAATAAAAAATGAAAGAAGTGCTTAATCAAATTTACGCTTGGGCGGCTGCTTACGGGCTGAATATCATCGGTGCGTTAGTCATTCTGATTGTCGGTAAATTCGTAGCCGGTTGGACGAAGTCCATCTCGGAAAAGATTTTTGCAAAGAGCAAGATTGACGAAACGGTTTCGAAATTCTTGGGGAACATTATCTACGGTTTGATGATAACCTTTGTGGTAATAATGGCTATAATCAGCTTGGGCGTGGAAACGAGTTCCGTTGTAGCCGTTTTGGGTGTGCCGGCTAAGCCGTTGGTTTTGCCTTACAGAATTCACTTTTGAATTTCGTTGCTGGAATAATGCTGCTTGTTTTCCGACCGATTAGTGTGGGAGATTTCATTGAAGCAGGTGATGCGTCGGGGAGTGTTGAGGAAATTCACATATTTACGACCAAACTAAAAACACCTAACAACAAAGTCATTTTTATTCCCAACTCAAAAATTGCAGGGGATAATATTATTAACTATTCTCTCGAAGAAAAAAGGTGCGTCGATATGACGTTCGGCATTGGTTACTCTGACGATGTAGTAAAAGCAAAGAGTATCATTTACAGAATACTAAGCGAGGATGAAGGGATTCTCAGAGACCCCGCCCCACAGGCTGCAGTCTCGGAATTAGCAGACAGCAGTGTTAATTTTGTTGTTCGACCCTGGGTTAAAAAAGCAGATTATTGGGGTGTCTATTTTGACATTACGGAGAAAGTTAAATTGACTTTCGATAACGAAGGGATTTCAATTCCGTTTCCACAGATGGATGTGTACCTCTTTCCTGCGGAAAATTAAAACGTTACAAATTTTTGTAGAACGGATTGCTTAATCCCGACAGCGGTACCGTCGTTGTCGGGGTTCAAATAAATTTATAAATAGTTTGTTTCTTGAACCGTTCAAAATATGAACTATTCAATATCGAGGAAATCCCCGATAAACTCTTTGAGGTTTTTTATTTCTTCGTCGGAGAGGCTAAGGGAGATGAAATCGGCATAGTTACTTAAAGCAATAACGGCGTTACGGTTTGTGTCCTTTATTTCAATTTCCGCCAATTTCGAAACGATGTTTCTGTTCACTCTCTGAATTTCAGCGTAAAGGTTTCTTAGTTTTTCCAACTTCCAATCTGTCTTTTTCCCCTCCCAAATCCTGAAAAACTGTGCTAAAATATACATTGACAACACACGGATTTCCGTTTCCTCGAGAGAAGCAAAAGGAAGGTGAAATCTTACAAGCGGTTTTAATTTGCCGATAACAGGGCAGCCGCTTGAAGCCATTATTATTCCCATTAAACTTGAAACACCCACTTGAACGGAGGTGTATTTGTATGTGCCGCGTAAGTTGTTTTCCACGAAAATTATTGCCTTCTCAAAGGAGGGTACGTCGGTAAAAAACTCTATTACTTCGGAGAGGTGAACAGCCAATGGACAATATTTGTGCTCCTCTCTTTTTAAGGGACAAATTTCACACCGGAAAAAATCCATCTGGGTCCACTCGGGAGGGTCTTTCTTTAACGGTTTGGTTAACAACAAAGTATTGGCGTCGATGTCTATTTCGAACAGCCTCTTTCGCCCGTCGTTGAAGTGAAACTTGTACAAAAATTTTAATGTCTTTTGTTTCATATTTTCGAAGTTGCCTTCATCTTTATTAACTTTAATTGCATAATAAGAAAAAAAACTTACTAAGTCAATGATTTAAATCAAAAAAGCCGGTACTTATTAAAAGTAACCGGCTTTAGTAATGAAATTTATTTGCTTTCTAATAAAGATTCGACAAATAATTGTGCAACTTTTTTCCCTCC
>WFQV01000453.1 GCA_015486905.1 Melioribacteraceae bacterium
CGGGAATCATAGCGAGAGTATCCTGCAGCTCGTCGTTTTTATTCCACATCTTTCCGCCATCGCGAATAACCACAGGCATGGAAGCATCGATTATTACATCGTTCGGAACATGAAGATTTGTTTTGCCCGCACGGGTATCAACCATTGCCAAATCGGGACGTGTTTCGTAAACCTTCCGAATGTCCGCTTCTATTTCGGCTTTCTTTTCCGGGGGTAATTTATCCAATTTTTTAAGGATATCCATCAGACCGTTGTTTACGTTAGCCCCAATCTCCTTAAGAGTTTCGGCATGTTTTTCCAAAGCATCTTTAAAGAAGACCGAAACTGCATGCCCAAACATAATAGGGTCTGAAACTTTCATCATCGTTGCTTTAAGATGAAGTGAAAGAAGCACACCATCCTTTTTCGCTTCTTCGATTTGTTCTTCGTAAAATTTTCTGAGTGAGGCAACGTTCATAACGGTAGCATCGATTATTTCACCTTCCAACAAATGAAGTTTTTCTTTGAGAACCGTTTCCTCGCCGTTTCCATTTTCGAAAACGAATTTCACATCGCATTCTTTGTCCATTGTTGCCGAAACTTCATTACCGTAAAAATCGTTGGAGCTCATGTAAGCCACTCGCGTTTTGGAGCCCGATTCAGGCCATGGCTTCATCATTTTGTGAGGGTTTTTTTTAGCAAATTTCTTAACCGCGTCGGCGGGACGCCTATCGGAATTTCCTTCACGAATAACGGGATTAACCGCAGAGCCGAGATTCTTAGCAAAACGTTTTTGAAGTTGAAAGTCGTCTTCCGTTTTCGGTTCCTCGGGATAATCGGGAATATCGTAACCCTTTGATTGCAGTTCTTTGATTGCCGCTCTTAATTGAGGAATAGATGCACTAATATTGGGCAGCTTAATAACATTCGCATCCGGCATTTTAACAATCTTGCCCAGTTCAGCCAAATAATCCGGCATACGCTGTTCTCCGGTTAATCTCTCGGGAAAGTTTGCCATTACTCGCCCTGCCAACGAAATATCCTTTGTCTCGAATTCAATTCCCGTACCTTTAACGAAAGCCTTTAAAATCGGTAACAACGAATGCGAAGCCAATAGAGGTGCTTCGTCCGTCCGCGTCCAAATAATCTTATTATTATTCTCCATTTCATTACCTCTGATTTAATGTTAATGCAGTGAAAAAAGTGTTAACTATTTTATTTAACAACAACCTAAAATTATGAACATTTTAACTAAATAAAAAGGGGATAAAAAACGCTAACGGCTCAATCCGTAAAATTTTCCGGTACAGGTTTAAAATAGGTGGCAAAAAATAAAAAAATAAGAAAGTAGAAACCGGAAATGAGAAATGTTTTTCGTGAGACGCAAGAGGTCAGACGCAAGACGTTATTATCAATATTAGTTTAAAGTGGAAAACGGAAAGAAGCTTACTGAAGGGGTTTAAGTTGGCTCTTCTAAAACCGAGAATCTTGGATGGTTGGACAAATGGATGGTTGGATGGTCCGCCTTTCCTCGGATTCTGCGGTACGAGTCTCTCAAAACGCACAAAGAATCAGCCTTCGGGAAGGGAGGGAAAGGGTGAGTTGGGAAAAATAAGGAAAGCAAAAATTCTTGACAAAACGCTCAAGAGGAAAAGACAAGCTAAATTTTTTTGCCACCAAATTTAAACTTGTACCATTTTTCCTTTTGTAAAAAGGTCTGACACTAAAAAAGCAAAAAAAATCCCCCCTTAAAAAAAATCAAGAGGGGAATTCGTAATAAAGCAAATAACTTGAAACTAACAATTAATTTTACTGCTCGATTTTCGGAGTGTCCAATTTTCGAAGAGCGGAGTAAAGTTCGTCGTCCGTTAAATTGTGGTCTTTTAATTTACCCGCGAAATAATCATCGTACGCCTGTAAATCAAGTAAGCCGTGACCGCTAAAATTGAACAGAATTGTTTTGGCAGTACCTTCTTCCTTAGCGCGTTCCGCTTCACGGATTACCTGCGCGATTGCATGTGTAGTTTCGGGCGCGGGAATAATTCCTTCGACTTTGGCAAATTTAACTCCTGCCTCAAAGCATTCCAATTGATGAAGTGCAACAGCTTCAATTACCTTGTCCTTTAACAATTGACTTATTATTGCACCTGCACCGTGGTAACGCAATCCGCCGGCATGAATAGGAGCAGGGATGAAATTATGCCCCAATGTGTACATCGGAATTAAGGGAGTAAAGCCTGCCGTGTCGCCGTAATCGTAACGGAACTCTCCCTTTGTTAATTTGGGACAGGAAGCCGGCTCGACGGCAATAGCACGAAGCTTTTTCCCTTCACGAAGTTTGTACTGCAGGAACGGGAACGAAACACCTGCGAAGTTCGAACCGCCTCCGAAAGGTGCTATTACTACGTCAGGAAAATCTCCGACTTTTTCAAATTGCTTGACGGCTTCAAGACCGATTACCGTTTGGTGCATTAACACGTGGTTTAGCACACTACCGAGAGAGTAATTGGTATCGTCACGAGTTGCCGCTACTTCAATTGCTTCGCTTATTGCAATGCCTAAACTTCCGGGTGAGTCGGGAGCTTCGGCAAGAACATTTCTCCCGGATTCGGTACGGTCGGTAGGAGAAGCGAAAACTTGTGCGCCCCACGTGTTCATCATCGATTTTCTGTACGGCTTCTGCAGGTAACTTACTTTCACCATATAAACTTCCAGCTCTATTCCGAAAATTTGTGCGGCAAAAGATAAAGCACTACCCCACTGCCCCGCTCCCGTTTCCGTAGTTAATTTCTTTACCCCTTCGGCTTTATTGTAATATGCTTGTGCTACAGCAGTATTAGGCTTGTGTGAGCCTGCGGGACTAACACCTTCATATTTGTAATAAATCTTTGCGGGAGTGTCCAACATCTTTTCCAAATTTCTTGCACGAATCAAAGGTGACGGACGCCAAATGCGGTAAACTTCACGAACTTCCTCCGGGATTTCAACCCATCTTTCTTGCGTCACTTCTTGTTTAATTAGCTCCATAGGAAAAATAGCCGATAGATCCTCCGGCTTAATCGGCTCTAAAGTTTGCGGATTTAAAGGCGGCAACATCGGGTTCGGCATATCCGCCTGAATATTGTACCAGCTTTGCGGCATTTCACTTTCTTCGAGAAAGATTTTTTTTGTTGACATAAGTTTACCTCATTAATTTGATTTAAAACAATTGCTGAATTATTTGTTAATAATAAAATGATTCTATTTTGGGTTATATGTTAAGATGTGCGCTTTCCTTTAGCAGGAAAGCCACCAAGAAGTGTTAACTTTGGAATTTAAGGATGTTTCCTTTACGGAAACAAAATGTGTGGTCTGATAATATGTTGAATATTCTTTATTCATTGGACGCAAAAATAAGATTTATTTTTTAAAATACAAAAGGGAATGTTGAATTAAATAATCAGTGAGCATCCGTTTAATCCGCGTCATCCGTGTTCTATTGAATCCGTTCCTATCACTCGTCAATCGTAAGACGCGAGAAGCTAGACGTAAGAAGTTCGCAGTCATTCGAGTACTCGCATTCATTTGTTCTTTGTTCTTAGTGCTTTGTTCTTGATTGAATAAAATTCGCGCATTCGTGGCTGTTCCGGAGGCTTGTAACTTACGACTTAAGACTCGTTACTTAAGACTTTTCATCAGTGTTTTATTGTCCAATCAGCGAAAATCATAATTCATCATGAAAATCAGCGTCCCATTGTCTTCCGCGAAAATCCCGCAACAATCCGTGTCATCCGTGTTCTATTAAATCTGCGTCCTATCACTTGTTAATCGCAAGACGCAAGAAGCTAGACGTAAGAAGTCTGAAAGAGAACAGCTCTCGTTGAGGATTAGGCTCGTCAATTATTACGCATTACTCGTTACTAAGTTATTTGTCATTTGCCCCGCCGTTGGCGGGACAGGCCCTTCCTGCGGCGAGGCGTCATTAATTGCGGTGGAAAAGATTAAATGGTAATTAATTTGTCGTTCTTATTATTAACAAATAAACAAGAATTTAGATTGGAATACCATATTTTTTATTATTTTTAAGTATTGGTAAAGTAATTATTAATTAAAAGTTTAATACAATGATAATTGGAATTCCCAAAGATTCGCAGCTAGAAGAAAAACGCGTAGCGCTTGTACCGGCTGGTGTTCATACGCTTGTGGAGGCGGGGCATACCGTTTTTATTGAAAGAGACGCCGGGAAGTGTAGTAATTTTACAAACGAAGATTATGAGAAAGTCGGTGCCAAAATTGTTTATTCCAAGGAGGAAGTTTTTCAGAGAGCAGACATGATTGTAAAGATTACCTACTTGACCGAGGAAGAAGCAGAACTTTTACAGGAACATCAAATCGTCCTTTCTTCCCTTCACCTTGCGGTCGGCAGGAAAGCTATTTTAGATAAACTCATTGAGAAAAAAGTAACGGCAATTAGTTATGAGATGATTGAGAAGGAAGACCATCTCCCCGTCCTGCAAGCAATGAGTGAAATTGCCGGACAGCTTGCGGTTCACATGGGTGAAAGGTACCTCTGCAGCGATTTGAAAGGCTCGCGGGGTATTTTAATGGGAGGCATTACTGGCGTTGCTCCCGCAGCCGTAGTTATTCTTGGAGCCGGGGTAGTGGGACTCAATGCCGCCCGCACTGCTTTGGGCAGAGGAGCGCAGGTAATCCTTTTGGATAAAGAACTTCCTCGTTTACAGCGCGTTGAAAATATTCTTACGAAAAACATTACTACCGTTAAAGCAAATCCTTACACTATTGCACGCGGAGTCAAATTTGCGGATATTCTGATTTGTGCCGTCCAGGTGAAAGGCGGTGAAAAAACCCCGCATCTCGTTACCGAAGAGATGGTTAAAACAATGAAGCAAGGTGCGGTGATTGTTGATGTTTCGATTGACCAAGGCGGTTGTGTGGAAACGAGTTATCCTACAACTATTTCGGACCCGATTTTTATTAAACACAATGTGATTCATTATTGCGTACCGAATATGCCTGCAATGGTTTCACGTACGGCTTCTTACGGTTTAACCAATGCTTCGATTGAGTACATAGTTAATATTGCAAACAACGGATTAAACGAAGCCATTTTGGGCGACGAAGGCTTGGCAAAAGGCATTTGTACCCACGATGGCTATTGTACCAATAAAACAATTGCGGAAACTTTTAATTTGGAATTTAGAAGATTGCATTTCTTTTCAAGTAATTAAGAAAGACAGACTTAACAATGACAAGTGAAGATATTAAAATTGAAAGAGTAATAAATCCTACCTGGCGCAGAAAGTACAACGAAAAGGTTGTCTCTGCCGACGATGCGGTTAAGGTAATTAAATCGGGCGACAACGTGATTGTGCAACCCGGCTGCGCCGCTCCTTTGGAACTGATTAGAGCTATGGTGCGTAGAAAAGAGGAATTGTACGACGTTAATATTTACCATATTTTAATTGTCGGGGATTTACCCTACACGCAACCGGGAATGGAAAAACATTTCAAACACAAAGCGTTCTTTATCGGTGCAAATACCCGTCAAGCTGTTAACGAAGGGAGAGCGGAGTTCATCCCGATTCCTCTTTCGGAGGTAACGCTTCTTTTTAAGAGAGGAGTGATTAAATCCGATGTTGCATTAATCAATGTTTCACCTCCCGATGAGCACGGCTTCTGCAGTTACGGTATTGATGTGGGGAACATTAAAACCCCTGCTGAGAAATCTAAAATTATTATTGCTCAGATAAATGCCGAAATGCCTCGTGGTCTCGGGAACAGTTTTATTCATATTAATAAAATCGATTACATAGTTGAGCATACCGAACCTTTAATGGAATTACCTCAGGTTGACCCGAACGCAACAAGTGAACAGTTGGAGGTGTACGATAAAATCGGACTCTACATTTCCGAAATGATTGAGGACGGCTCCACACTACAAATGGGTATCGGTGCCATTCCCGATGCGGTAATGAAAAATTTACACAACAAAAACGATTTGGGAATACACACGGAAATGTTCTCGGACGGAATTGTCGATTTGGTTGAAGAAGGGGTAATTACAGGCGAGGCAAAAACGCTGCATCCGGGTAAAATAATTGCTGGCTTCGTGCTTGGCACTAAAAAATCCTTCAACTACATCGACAACAATCCCGTCTTTGAATTTCACCCGCAAGAGTATGTGAACAATCCTTTCGTTATTTCTCAAAACAGAAAGATGGTTGCCATTAATTCCGCTTTGGAAATTGACCTTACCGGGCAAGTCTGTGCCGATTCCTTGGGCACTAAACTTTACAGCGGAATAGGAGGACAGTTGGATTTTATTCGCGGCTCGGCTCATTCGGAAGGAGGTAAACCCATTATTACTTTGCCTTCGACTACAAAAGATTTGAAACATTCACGAATTGTGCCTACTCTAAGGCAGGGTGCTGGTGTGGTTACTACCCGCGGCGATGTTCATTACGTAGTAACGGAATACGGCGTTGCACATCTGTTTGGTAAATCTATTCAGGAGCGTGCAAGAGCTTTAATCAACATAGCACACCCTAAGTTTAGAGACGAATTAACTGAATTTGCAAAAAAAACTTACTATATTTAATTATGATTGCGATTATTGGAGACGTTCATGGTTGTTACTTTACTTTGATTGAACTATATAAGAGAATCAAAAACAAATATAGTTCTATTCCCATTTATTGTGTGGGAGATTTGGTTGACAGGGGAATGAACAGTTATCAGGTAATGAATTTTATTGAAAGCGAAAATATTAAATTTACACCTGGGAATCATGACTATATGTTTTATTATTTTTTCCACGAACCTTCTTCTATTTTTGCACGCTCATGGGTTTTTAACGGTAACGAAACCACTCTCGCTTCTTACGAAAGAAACCAGGATGCTCTTGAGAGGCATTTGGATTTAATAATAAAAGCACCCCTCTTTTACGATTTGGAGGATTGCTTTATTTCGCATGCGGGGCTTTCTTCATTTTTTAAAAAGGATTTACCGGCGGATTACAAAAACAATTTAAAAACAATTTATCCGATAATTACAGCTAATTTTAATTCCGACCATGGCGTACTTTGGAACAGAGACGAACTGGTGAACTTGGGGAAATTGCAAATTGTGGGGCACACAAAACAGCAGGAAATTGTTTACGTAGAAGAATCCGACTCGCTTTACATCGATACCGGCGCTTTTATCGGTAATAAACTTAGTGCCGTCATAGTTGAGAATAATGAAATAATAGATACTATTCAAGAACCGACTCATATCGACGACATATTAATGTGACCGAATTTTTGCATTGAAAAAGTCTTTGTTATTCTCTAATTTTCGCTCATATTTTAAAATAAAATAAGGA
>WFQV01000454.1 GCA_015486905.1 Melioribacteraceae bacterium
CCTCAAGAGAGGTTTATCCGATATGAAAGCAATAAGGGGGCATTTTGTCGAATGTTAAATGTTGAATGTTGAATTTTGAATGATTCGGAGGATTAAATAGAAAACAGTGCTTATTAAACGAACGATTAAATTTTTCTTAAGGAGCACCGGCGGGAGGAGGGCTAAAAAAAATTGGAAACGCTTAAATGAAACAGTGAAATCCACTATTCTACAAATTTCAATTCTGACATATCTTCCACAAGTCCTTTGTAATAAGCATATCGTAAAAGCTCATTTAATCCTTCTTGTTCATTCCGTGTCATTTCAAAATAAACCGAATTCAGATTTTCCATAATGAATTTCTTTGCCTCTTCGGGTAAGGAGAAATTTTTAAGGATGTTTGAGATTGTGTCGTCAACGGTTTCGTCAATTTTTTCTAAAAGTTTGTTTAGCTCTTTAATTGTTTCTTCTTGCTTAGCGGCAAAAACAAAATTCACATAAGGATAATCAAGAAACTCGGAAAGCTGTTCGGCAAGGCTTATTCCATTTTCGAAAAGCAAATCCTCAAAATTTTTATTCCCCGAAAGAAGAAAATTTTTACCGCTTGATTTTTCAAAATTTGCCGCGAGTGAAATCTTAACCGGGTTGTTGTAAAACTCCTCAAAAACCATTTTAGACACAAGCGCATCATTTGCCGAAACGTCTCCGGTTAAATTAATCTCCGAAATATTTTTTTCGCCGGTTTGAAAATAAAGATAAGAATTGCTCAGCGCACCATCGAAAGAGACTGCTGCTTTAGCGCTCACAAAAAAGTCGGAGTGCTTCAGCAAATCCAAGGAAGGAATTAATGCGGCATCGTAATCGGAGTTTTCCAACTCCTGTGAAATCATTGCCGAAGGGACCGAATGCAAGCGCTGCAAAATTTCGTCGTTCAAATTAAACGTCAAAATGCCTGCAAAGACTGAAGGGGGAATTAGTAATTTCATCTTACACCGAAATAAAAAAGCCGCCGTAGGCGGCTGTTAAAAAATTAGCGAAGATTTTTATCTTTAATTCTTGCCGCTTTACCTGAAAGGTTGCGGAGATAATAAAGTTTTGCTCTTCTCACTCTCCCTTCACGCAGGACTTCAATCTTTTGAATTTTCGGCGAATTGTAAGGGAAAATTCTTTCTACGCCGACGCCGTTAGAAACTTTCCTGACGGTAAAAGTCTTTTGAACGCCGCCGCCTTTAACTGCAATTACATCCCCTTCAAAAGGTTGTATTCTTTCCTTATTCCCTTCAATAACTCTTACGTGAACTCTCACTCTGTCGCCTGCTTTGAAGGTAGGCAAATCGTTTCTTAATTGATCTTGCACAAGTTCTCTTAATTTGTCCATGATTACTCCAGTCTATTTGTTTTTTTCCATTTTTTCGTTAAAATTTTCGATTGTTCTTCTTTCCATTCCTTTATTTTTTTATCGTTGCCGGAAAGGAGAACTTCGGGAACTTTCATTCCTCTGAATTCTGCGGGACGTGTAAAGTAAGGCGCTTCGATTTTCGGTTCGTCCATTAAAGAATCATTCAAGGCGGATTCGCTGTCGCCCAAAACGCCGGGTATTAAACGCACGACGGCATCAACAACCATCAAAGCCGGGATTTCGCCGCCGCTAAGAACAAAATTCCCGATTGAAATTTCATCCGTTGCAAACGTTTGACGCACCCTATCGTCGATGCCTTTATAATGCCCCGCAATAATTAAAATATTTTTTGCCAACGATAATTTGTTTGCCTCTTGCTGATTAAAAAGTTTTCCGCCGGGAGTCATAAAAATAACATGGTCGTACTTCCTTTCTTTCTGTAATTTTTCAATCAATATGAAAAACGGTTCGGGTTTCAGCAACATACCGGGTCCGCCGCCGAAAGGTTTGTCGTCAATTTGTTTATGCTTATCGAAAGCGTAATCCCTAAGGTTGTGAACAAAAATTTCCACCAAACCTTTGCCCTGTGCACGTTTCACAATGCTATTATTTAAAGGGCTGTCTAAAAGTTCCGGCACGGCCGAGATAATGTCAATTCGCATCATCGAACAAATCCTCTTTGCCTTCAATCAAATCCATTCTGCCATTTTCCACGTCAATGTTTTTAATAAACTTTTCGACGAACGGGACTAAAATTTCTTTCCCTTTCTCATTTTCAACAACGAGGACATCGTTAGCTTTTAAATTTAAAACATCCTTCACTTTCCCAAAGAACATATTGTTGCGGTAAACAACAAGTTTTTTTAACTCGCTAAGAAGGAAAACATCCTTCCCCGATTTTTTAATTTCCTGTGAAGGGATAATCAAATCTTTACCCCTTAAGAATGCTACTTCGTCGGGAGAATTAAAATTTTTAAACTTGACTGCTAAAAATTTCCCAATTTCAAGTACATCTTCCACAACGAATTTACGAGGAGCACCGAAAAGATCCGCAAAAACAAATTGTTCGTTAAACAAAGAGCTTTCGAAACCGGAATTCGGTTGAACCTTTAAATAGCCTTTCTCGTTGTAAATTGAAATAATCTTAGCAATCAGAGCATAATTATTCAATTTTCAAAGCATCAATCAAGAATTTTCAACGAAGCTTTTTTGCCGTCTTTGGCGGCAATAGCCGTAAGTAGAGTACGCATTGCACCGGCAGTTTTGCCTTGCTTGCCGATAACTTTGCCCACGTCGTCGGGGCCTACTTTGAGGTTAATCTCGAAAGAATTCTCGTCCCTAACGTTTTCTTCGACGACAACACTTTCGGGATCGTCAACAAGATGCTTAGCAATAAATTCAATAAATTCCTTCATAGGAGTACCTTTGAATAATTATTAGAACACGGGTACACATTGCATCGGAAGGAGTTCTAATTTTTAACTTCTTCCTCTTCGGAAGCCGTACCCTCAGCCTCCGTATTTTTATTACCATCTTCTACTTGTTCTTCAACTTTATCTTCAGTAGTTTCTTCAGTTTCAACCCCGGTTTCTTCTTCGGTTACAACTTCGGTTTTAGCTTCTTTTTCCCTCTCGTCAGTCTTACGCAAGGAAGCATTTTTTGCTTCTTGAAGTCTTTCCCATTCCAACATACGCGCTTCGATTTTCTCTTCGGGAAGTCCGCTTTTAACCAAATCGTTTTTCAGAAGAATACCTTTTTTACTAAGCAAATTTTTCACCGTGTCGGTTGGCTGTGCACCTACGCCTAACCAATACAACGCTCTTTCTTCATTAATCCGAACAGTAGCCGGGTCGGTTTGTGGATTGTACACACCGATGGCTTCAATAAATCTACCGTCTCTCGGTGAACGGGCATCTGCCGCAACAACTTTGTAAACAGGTTGTTTCTTTTTACCCATTCTTTTTAATCTCAACTTTACAGCCAAATTATTTTAACCTCCTAAGTTAATTATCAATTAAATTTTAAATTATTTAAGTTCAACATTCCACGTCCGCCTTTAAGCTTTTTCATCATATTTTGCATCTCCTTAAACTGCTTAATAAGGCGATTGACGTCCTGAATGGTATTGCCACTTCCTCGGGCAATTCTTTTTCTTCTACTGCCATTCAAAATCTTCGGGTTCTTTCGCTCCTGCCTTGTCATCGACTGAATAATCGATTCCACTTTAACCAATTGTTTGTCGTCAACGTCAGTATTTTTAATGGCGTTACTAAGTCCGGGAATCATTCCCAGCAGTGATTTCAACGAACCCATTTTTTTAATCATCTTAATTTGCTTCAAGAAATCATCAAAGTCAAATTTATTTGATAAAAATTTCTTTTCTAACTCCTCGGCTTCTTTTTCATCAATCTTCTCCTGAGCTTTTTCCACTAAAGAAACGATGTCTCCCTTCCCCAATATTCGCGAAGCTAATCTGTCGGGATGAAAGATTTCAATCGAATCCAACTTTTCGCCGAGGCTAATAAATTTAACCGGTTCATTAACAACGGCTCTAATCGAGAGAGCACAGCCGCCGCGGGAGTCCCCGTCAAGTTTTGTAAGAACAATGCCGTTGAAATCAACGCTGTCGTGAAAAGCCTTAGCGGAATTAACCGCATCCTGACCGGTCATTGAATCGACGATGAACAAAGTTTCCGTCGGGTTCACTGCTTTTTTAATCTCGACAATCTCGTCCATTAATTTTTCATCAACGTGAAGTCTGCCCGCAGTATCAATTATTACGGTGTTCATTCCGTTTTCTTTAGCGTATTTAACCGCTTCGGAAGCAATTTTTACAGGCTCTTTACTTCCGTCAATTGAAAAAACCGGAACGTTAATTTGCTTACCCAATTGTTTCAATTGCTCTATTGCCGCCGGACGGTAAACATCGCCCGCAACCAAAAGCACCCTGCGATTTTTGTCCGTTAAATACTTGGACAATTTAGCCGCGAAGGTTGTTTTACCAGAGCCTTGCAAACCGACTAACAGAATCACCGTAACGCCGGAAGGGTTAATTTGTAATTCACGACTTGAACTGCCCATCAAGTTGGTTAGTTCGTCGTAAATTATTTTCGTAACCATTTGTCCCGGTTTTACGGAAGCAATTACTTCACGTCCCAGGGCTTTTACTTTCACATCGTCAATAAATTTTTTAGCGACTTTGTAATTTACATCAGCATCTAAAAGAACACGTCTTATTTCACGTAACGTTTCCGAAATGTTCTCTTCGGTTAAACGTCCCTGCCCCGTTATTTTCTTCAGGGCTTTATCAAGTTTTAGTGTAAGATCGTCAAACATTGTTCAAGTTACAATATACTAAAAAAAATAATCGGACACAATATTAATATTAACTCTTCTTAAGCGCATTAGCGCCGGAGACAATCTCCAAAATTTCTTTTGTAATTGCAGCTTGGCGCTCTTTGTTAAATGTCAACTGCAAACTTTTAATTAATTCTTTAGCGTTTTCGGTAGCCATATCCATTGCTGTCATTCTTGCACCCAATTCGGCAGCATAAGATTCCAAAAGCACACGCCACATTTGTGAGTTTAAATTTTTCGGAATCAAAGCATTTATTATGCTCACCTTATCCGGTTCGTAAATATATTCGGAAGATAGTTCTTGAATTTCCTCGCCCGCCAATTTTTCCGGTTCGAGAGGCAGGAACTGCTTGGTTACCAAATTCTGCTGAATAATAGATTTAAATTCGTTAAACACAACAACCACTTTGTCGTATTCACCGGCAATGTATTTAGAAGTTAAATTCTTAACTAACTTAGCGGCAAACGTAAAATCAAGCTTAGAGAAAATTCCGGGGAAAGAATCGGCAATTTTAAAGTCCGTATTTTTGAAATGGTCATACCCTTTTTTACCCACGCAATAAAGTTCTACGTTATCTTTGTTTGTCCATTCGGCATATTCTTCAACAAGCAATTCTTCGGTTTTACGAATCACGTTCATATTAAATCCGCCGCAAAGTCCCCTATCGGAAGTTACAACAACGAGAGCTATCTTGTTAACTTCCCGTTTCTCAAGGATAGGATTTTCAACCCCTTTCTCAATTTCAAGTAAATGTCCGAGAACTTCGGCGATTTTACGAGCGTAGGGACGAGCATTAATAATATTTTCTTGTGCTCTACGTAAGCGTGCAGCGGCTACCATTTTCATTGCTTTGGTAATCTGCTCGGTACTTTTGACTCCGGTAATTCTTCTCTTTATTTCTCTAAGCGTTGCCATATTTTTCTAATTCTTTTGCCTCTATTCCGATTTTCTAAATCTGCTAATAAATTCATCTGCCGCTTTACGTATTTTGTCCGCCGTTTCGTCGCTCAGAACTTTGGAAACGCGAATTTCTTCCAAAACATCTTCGTATTTCAGCTCAACATATTCAAGAAATTCTTTCTCAAATCTCTGAACGTCTTGCACGGGGATTGTTTCCAAATAATCGTTGGTACCGATAAACACTCTTACCACTTGATTTTCTACGGGTACGGGTTGGTACTGCCCTTGTTTCAAAAGCTCAACCAAGCGAGCTCCTTTCGCCAAAGTTCTTTGCGTAGTTTTATCCAAATCCGACCCGAATTTTGCAAAAGCCTCAAGTTCACGGTACTGTGCTAAATCCAATTTCAATGTGCCGGCTACTTTCTTCATTGCTTTAATTTGAGCATTACCGCCTACACGGGAAACAGAAATACCAACGTTAATAGCCGGGCGTACACCGGCATTGAACAAATTCGGTTCGAGATAAATCTGACCGTCTGTAATTGAAATCACGTTTGTGGGAATGTACGAGGAAACGTCGCCTTGTTGAGTTTCAATAATGGGCAATGCCGTAAGACTTCCTCCGCCGAGGTCGTCGCTCAATTTGGAAGCTCTTTCAAGCAAACGTGAGTGAAGGTAGAACACGTCGCCGGGATAGGCTTCACGACCCGGAGGTCTTCTAAGCAGAAGCGAAAGTTCACGATAAGCCGCCGCCTGTTTTGAAAGGTCGTCGTAAATTACCAGCGAGTGCATTCCGCTATCGCGGAAATATTCTCCGAAAGTTGCACCTGCGTAAGGAGCGATATACTGCAAAGGTGCCGGCTCGGAAGCAGATGCAGCAATTACGGTTGTGTATTCCATTGCACCGTATTCTTCTAACTTAGCAACAACTTGGGCAACCGTAGAATTTTTCTGTCCGACAGCAACGTAAACACAGTAAACAGGTTCAACCCCGTATTTCTTTGCTTCTTCCGTATGTGTGTATTTTTGATTGATTATTGCGTCGATTGCAATAGCCGTTTTACCGGTTTGTCTATCGCCAATAATCAATTCCCTTTGTCCGCGTCCGATGGGAATCATTGCATCGATTGCCGTGATACCGGTTTGGAGAGGTTCTTTTACCGGTTGGCGTGCAATAACACCCAAGGCTTTTCTTTCAATCGGCATGTACTTTTCATGTTCAATAGGACCTTTTCCGTCAATAGGGTCTCCGAGGGGATTAACCACTCTGCCCAAAAGGTTTTTCCCTACGGGGAAAGAGGCAACTCTTTTGGTGCGTTTAACCGTGTCGCCTTCCTTAATTTTATCGCTTTCACCGAAAAGCACACAACCAACGTTATCCTCTTCGAGGTTAAGCACCATGCCCATTACATCGTGGGGAAATTCAACCAGTTCGCTTGCCATTACGTTCGAAAGTCCGTAAACGCGAGCGATTCCATCGCCAACTTGCAATACAGTACCCACATCGTAAACTTCAACTTCACTGTCGAATCCTGACAATTGTTTTCTTAATATTGCAGATACTTCTTCCGGTCTAACTTCTGCCATTTTTTAACCTTTAAAATTTTTCAATTTAAATTAAAATTTACTTTTTCTTCGCGTAAACTTTTACGAAGGAGCTCCAGTTGATTTTTAACCGAAGCGTCGATAACGGTGTCTTTCATCCTCACTAAAAATCCACCGATAATGTTCTCGTCCTTTTTGTAAACAGCTTCAATCTTTTTGCCCGAATAATCGGAAAGTTTTGCTTCGAGTTGTTTCCTCTGTTCCGGAGGCATATCGTAAGCGGCTGTTACTTCCACTCTTAGGATTCCAAATTCCTCGTCACGAATTTCGGCAAATCTTTTAAGAATATCGCCGAAAACTTCTTCTCTATTTTTAAGAATAATAAATTTCAAAAACTTAATTCCCGTTGCACTAATTTTACCGCCGAAGATAGTGTCAATTACTTTCAGCTTTTTATCTGTGGAAATAATCGGACTTGTAATTACATTACGCAAGTCCCTTGAATCGCGAAAAGTGTTTAGTGTAAAATCGACATCCCGAGCCACTTGCTCGAAAGATTTTTCCGCTTCCGCCAATTCCCAAAGCGCTTTTGCATATCTCGTTGAAACGCTAAAATCACTCATAATCAGTTCTTGGAAATTTCATCGATATGTTTGTTAACAAGTTCAATTTGTTTTTCTTTGTCCAAGTTAGCTTTAATAATTTTTTCGGCGGCATCTACGGCAATATCGGCAACTTCGCTTTTAAGCTGTGCAAATGCTTCCTTTTGCCTGCGTTGAATTTCCGCTTCGGCGTCGTCCAGCATTTTACGTGCTTCTTCCTTACTCTCTTGAATAATCTGGCTTTTCAGATTCTCGGCATATTCCCTGCTCTGTGCAATTATTTTCTGTGCCTCGGCTTCGGTTTTAGCCAGGCTTGCCTGATTTTCCGCAATCAGCCTCTCGGCGTCTTTTCGTGCCGTCTCTGCTTTTTCCAAGGAATCCTTAATCTTATTTTCCCTTTCGGATAGCAAATCCAAAATAGGTTTCCAGGCCATTTTCTTCAGTAACCACAAAAGGAACAAGAAAGTAACCGTAGTCCAAATAATAACACCAGGGTTAATATCGAGCGGGCTTCCGTTTTCACCACCGGAGAATGCTAAAATTGCCAAACTATTTAACAGTGCCATTTTACAATCCTACTTTTTCTTTTTTGAAACGCGTAGGCGTTAATACTAAAAATTACTTAAGAGCCAAAAGGATACAAATAACTAATCCGAAAAGCGCAATACCTTCGATAAGCGCGGCAACAATAATCATTGAAGTACGGATATCGTTTGCGGCTTCGGGCTGTCTTCCGGTTGCATCCATTGCAGAGCTGCCTATTTTACCGATTCCTAATCCACCGCCTATAACGGTTAATCCCGCACCAAAACCTGCTGCTAACAAAGCAAAAGCTACTGACCAATCCATTTATTGTTTCCTCCTTAAAGTTAATTAAATTAATGTTCAAGATGCATAGCCATGCCGATAAACAAGGCTGTTAAAACAGTAAAAATATATGCTTGAATAAAAGCGACCAAAATTTCCAATAGTTCAATAAAAAGAGCGAACGCCACCGAAACGGGAGCTACAAAATAAGTGTGTAAAATAAAAATCAATCCTATGAGGGCAAAAATTACCGTATGTCCCGCAATCATATTGGCAAACAACCTCACGGCGAGAGCAAATGGTTTTGTAAATAAGCCCAGGAATTCCACAATAAACATAATCGGCACCAGTAGGGAAGGTATGCCATGTGGAATCATTGCTTTAAAATAACCCAATATACCGTATTTTTTCATACCGCCGGCTTGAATCATAATAAAAGAGAAGGTAGCTAACGTAGCTGTAATGTTAATGTTACTTGTGACTGTATTTCCGTAAGGCACCAAGCCGAGCAAATTACAGGTTAAAATAAAAAAGAAAACAGTAAGTAAATAGGGAACGTATCTTTTGTATTTCTCTCCAATAGTCTCTTTAGCAATGTCATCCCTAACAAAAATAATTAACATTTCCATTAAGTTAGTAAAACCCTTGGGCACGAGGGATTTTTTGTAAGATTTGGAAATATAGTAGAAAACAGAAATCACAATTACCATGGCAAACCAAAGGAAAACGATGTGTTTGGTAATTGAAATATCGATACCAAAAAGTTGGATTTGAGGAAGATGCAATACGCCAAAAGGTTCAAAACTCAATTCATGAGAATCGAGTATGTGATGCATTATCCACCCGGCACCGCCGGATGCCTCTTTTGCCGTGTCCACTACTACTTTCGCAGTATCTACAAACATACTTAACTACTTTTTTTTATTAAAGTTATGAAAAAATCTAATTTCTAAAATTAATTGAACAAAATAAAATACAAAGAATACTAATATAAAATCAATCAAGTCAATTTTCAAGAATTTTAAAATTATTATTATTCCAACAATCATTAAAAATACCCTGACGCCTATTCCACCGAGGTTCATTATCATAAACTGCTGATTAGTCCCTGCATAGGAAAAAAGGAATAAAGAAATTGCCATTAAAGAGTTTAAAAAATTAAGCGAGACAGCGTAAGCAGACGCATTTAAAAACGTATTGCTCACCAAACTGTTAAGGAATAAAATGTAAATTACAAAGAACGCAATTAAATATGCTAAGACAATAAAAAGTAACGTTTTAGTCTTTTTTCTTTTCGTCATTAATCTTCAATACTTCTTTAATAAAATTGTAAATTGCCGCAAAGCCACCGAGGAAAGAGAAAATAATTGTTAACCATGGGAAGGTGTTTAATTCGCCGTCAAGCCATTTACCGACAAAGAACATCAAAACCATAGTTACTGCCAACTGTGTGCCAAGCCCCATGTAGGGACCTATATCCTTGTACAGTTTTGTAAATTTCTGTTTATCGTTATGGTCCTTTGTCTGCGGCATTCTCGTTGCTCATTTCACTTTTACCGTCGAATACTGCTCCTTCTTCAATTACAAGTATTTTGGTTTTTAAGTCGCCTTTAAGGCGTGAACCTGTTTCAAGTATTACTTTTTGGTCAGCGGAAACGCTCCCTTCCACTTTACCGCTAAGAGTAATGTTTTGAGCTTTAATTTCGCCTTTAATTTCAGCCGTTTCACCGATTGTAAAATTCCCGTTAACCAAAATATCTCCGTTCATTACTCCGTCAAGGCGCAGATTTCCGTCGCTGTACATTCTCCCTTCAATCTTGACGCCGGAGCTTAAAATACTAACATCTCCTACATCGGCATTTGTTTTAGTTTTAGCCATAAAATTCCTCGTCTATTTTATTAACAAATTTTTAGGGTCAATAGGTTTCCCGTTTTTCCAAATTTCGAAATGAAGGTGGGGCCCGGTTGTTTTAATTCCCGTATTTCCTGAAAGTGCAATTATCTCACCTTGCAAAACTTTTTCCCTTTCTTTTTTTAGAAGGACAGAGCAGTGTTTGTAAACCGAGATGTAACCGTTTACGTGCTGTAAAATAATAGTATTCCCGTAATCGGCGGTGTAGTCGGCAAAGATAACAAGTCCTTTTGCCGCTGCGTAAACAGGTTCTCCGGTGTTAACTGAATAATCAACGCCCAGATGCCCTTCCGCAGGGTTAAATCCCCGCGTAATAAATCCCGCAGTCGGTCTAATAAAGACCGTCTCGGTTGAGTCCTTCCCAAAGAAAAGATTTTTGAAAAAATAATAAACAGAAGCAAAAATGCTGCCCTGGTTTGGTTTGCGTACCGATTCGTCAATCCGCAAAGAATCGTAAATCGAAGAGTCGGGTTTGGTAGAATCGGCGCCGGCAAGAATCAAAGCGTATTTCAACTTCTTGTTTGTTGCCGCTATTTCGTTTATCTCTTGAGTTAAAGTGTAGATTTGCCTTTCGAGATTTTTAATCCTTTTTTCCTGAACTACCAATTCTTCGTTTTCAATGAAGAAAATCCATTTCTTTGCAGGCGTGAGAGCTAAAATTGTAATGGTAATAATTGCAATGGTAAAGGAATACCACAAAATAATAAACAGCAGCCTCGCCAAACTCACTTTGTAGCGTTTGGTCCTAAGCACCGGTAAATTCGGTGTAATGTAAACGGACGACCTTTTTATTTTTCCGAAGCTAAAAATCTTAAACCTCCAAGATTACAATATTTAAATATAAAAAATATCTGAATCAATGTCTTTTATTTTAGCAATTTAGATTAAAAACTTTTACTAAATCAGAGTAAAATGAAAGACGTTTCGTAATAGAACACGGATGACACGGATTCAAACGGATTTTCACGGATAGGTAAATGTTTTCCGGAGCAAAGGAAAGATCATTCAATAACTTTCATCTCCTTTATTTTTTGAATTACCGTTTCCGGTTTAAGAGCGTAACCGCATTCAAGAGTTCCCAGCGGGCATTCTTTTTTGCCGTGAATTCCGCAGGGCTTGCAATCCAATTCGTCGTAGCTTAAGTAAGCACTACCGGGTAAGTAAGGATAGAAGCCGAACCCGGGAATTGTGGAAACATAAATCGTTAGAGTTTTAATACCAGCCGCTTGTCCCAAATGTGTAGGAGCGCTATCGTTGCTAACAATAAACTTACAATGTGAAAGTAATTCAATGCTTTCTACAACGCTAAATTTACCCGCTGCGTTAAATATTTTATCCGTGTTAATTTCTGTGAATTTTTCGCAATATTTTTCGTCTTCCGCTCCGCCAATCATCAGCACGGTAAGATCTTCTTCTACCAGATAACGGATTATTTCACGGTAATATTCTTCGGGATATTTTTTTGTAGCCCAAACCGCACCCGGTGCAACGGCAGCAAGGCTATTGAAATTAATTCCTTCTAAAAATCGGTTCACTTTCTCTTTCGACTTTTCTTTAATTTCCACAATAGGACGAATTCTCCAACGCTCACCGTAATCTTTGTTTAGCAAAGAAAGATTACGCTGCACCTCGTGAAAGTCCAGCCGATATTGGACAATCTCACTGTACGTTCCTTTCCACTCTGCATTGCTGAACCCTACACTGCGCGGCGCCTTTATTCTATTGACAATTACGGCAGACCTAAACGAACGATGCGGAGAGAAAACAATATCATAACCGTATTCACGAAGAACATTAGCGAAGGGAATCGTGGACGAAATTCTCTTTTGCTTTCGTTTTTTGTCGAGAGGAAAAACTTTATGTACGAAAGGCGAAGCCTCAAAAAGCTCTTCCGTAACCGGAGTAGAGACAACATCGACTGCCGAACCCGGATAGCTTTTGGCAATTTCTTGGATTAGGGGAAGTGTAAGCACGGCGTCCCCTAAAAAAGCCGTTTGAATTACGAGAATGTTCATGTCAGTATTTCCAAATGTCGTGCATCCAGAACCACTGTTCGGGAAAACGTTTTACAAATTCTTCTACTTCATTCATATAGCGCTGATTAAAAATCACGCCGGCGTTTTCCTTCCCTATTACATCGTAATAGTCAAAGCGTTTAAAAACTAGGTCGTAATTCCCATCGTTACGCCTTCCTACCAAAACAAGAAGCACGGGAGCTTTTGTCTTGAGTGCAATTGAAGCCGTTCCGAAATAAAGAGGCGTCGGTTGGTTAAAGACCATAACCCGTTCATTTTCCTTAGGTCCGCGCTGGTCTCCCACAATACCCACCACACCGCCTTCCAACAATACTTTAATAAGTCTTTTCGTGCCCGCACCCACGTCAATTATTTTATTCCCTTTTGAAGAACGCATCTTGTCGAACCATTTGTTTACGTAAGGGTTTCTCTGGGATTTCGTTAATACGCTAATTCCTTTCGCAGCAATAATCCCCGTAGCTATTGCTCCCAACTCCCAATTACCAATATGTGCTGTCAACAATATTCCGCCCTTGCCTGCATTTTCCATTTCCGTTAGAAACTCTCCGTTAACAACATTGACTTTGGAAAGTATTTCCTCCTTGCTCATTTTGGTAAAAAGGAAAGACTCAAGGAAAGTAAGGGCAAAGCCGCGGTAAGTTTTACGGACAATTTTTTTTATCTCATCGTCAGATTTTTCAGGGAAGGCGGTCTTTAAATTTTTAATCACCACCTTTTCCCTAATCGGGATAAAGAAGTAAAAAACATCACCGAGCAGAAGTGCAAGTTTCCGGGTCCCTTTCCAGCCGAGCAAATGTGTTAATTTTACAAAAAACAAGAAGACGATATATTCGAGAATGTTTTGCATAAATTAATTTTGAATTATCCTTCTTTGCCAATAGTAATCGTGGAGTTCACCGCGCTTTGTAGAATGTACCAGTTCGTAGTCCGAGTAACCGGTGAGGTCTGCAAATACGAAATAAACACCACCCTCGATTGAGTGGTAGTACCAAATTTCGTAAGGTTTTCTATTTGTGCTACTGGGGTAACGCTCTATTTGGTCGTAAGGACCGTACTTAAGATAAACCCTGCCTCTGTCGGTCTTGTAGCCGGGTTTATTCAAAGTACCGAAATGCTCATTAACATATTTCAATCTTTTCAGATATTCAGCTTTAAATTCATTTTCAGGAGTTTGGGGAAGCGGGTCGCGTCTCTTCCAAAAATTGTAAAGGAATTCTCTTTTAGCATTAAGTGAAGTTAACTTTTTGTAGCGGTCTGCCTCGTCGCCCGTTGCAATGCACTGGGATTCATCGAAGAGCAAATCGCAATCATCTTCCGAGAGCACGCCGTACTCACTGCTTACAAAGGGAGCTTCCCTTTTAGCGTTTGCCAAATTGGATTTAAATTCGGGGTTGTAATAGAAAAATTTCTTCCCCGAAATTGCACCTTTTTGGTTTAGTGTATCTTGCAATGTAATAATTAAATTGTACGTGTCGGTCGGATATTTTAGAAGGTTAATCATTCCCACTTGCACCAAAGCATTAGCAACCGGTTTAATATTCTTATTACGTGAATAAATAATTCTACCTGCTGAATTAACCAGCGTTGTCCCCATTTTTAGATGTCCGTGCCGTCCCGATTTCATTAAGTTGTACAATTCCACATAGTAAAAGAGGACGGGGCTTTGGGAATCAAAAAGAATGGAAGGGTTTGGAATTACTTCGTAAGAATTTTTGTAAAAGATGGATTTCTTGTTAACGCCTTCGTTTTTAATGTTTTTCGCCAATTCAATGTGGCTGAGTTCAATTTTTTTTGTAATGAACGGGACAACGTCGAATTGTTCCGTGTAGCGACGAGTGGTTGAAGTATCCGTGGAGTTCCCCCCGGATACTTGAGCAACATATTTGCCGGCTTTAATTCTAAAGCCCAAGACTCCGATGAGGGATTGATTTTTTTTTGTAGTGTCGACTTTGGCTACCGGCTGTTTGATTTCCCACGACCTGTCAATTAGAACTTTTCCGTTTGCTTTGTTTGAAATTTTTATTCTAAGGATGCCTGAGACATAATTGCCTGCTGGACTTTTAACAATTGCAAGTTGTGCCTTTGGGAATGAATAGTAGAACTCAATGAAATTGGAAGTAGAATCATAACTGAACTGTGCATAGTCAAACTGAAAATTTATTTTATTCTGAGCAAAAGCAAATGATGAGAAAAGAGTTAATAATAAAACCAACTTAATTTTTTTCATTTTTCCCTTCGTCCTTAGAGCAAATTCATTTTCTATTTAATAGAATTTATTTTTTTCTGTCTTTAAAAATAATACTTAAATACTTTTGTTAAAAAACTATTTTCATTTTCAATGAGGACAAATAAGTTTTCTCAAAACAAATAGTAGTAAGGGGGTGTCTAAAAAGAAAGCATGTCATTTCGAACTCCGATTTATCGGGGTGATGAGAAATCTTTGAAAACATTGCGAACCATGCCTGCTCTGCCTACCGGTAGGAAGGGCAGGCAGGTTCAAAAGATTTCTCAGTCGCTTCGCTCCTTCGAAATGACGATTTCAGACTTTTGGGACAACCCCTTACCAAGATGTTTGTTTTCTCATCAACCACTAAAGAGTTCCAACCTTAACCTCAATCTCAACCTCAAACTCTAAACCAAAAATAACAGACAATCATCCAAACCTCCATTCAACCAACTTGTCGCGACGTAGCTCGAGCCCAGCAAGAGTGAAGTCGGACCTGTTACGAGGAAGCCACGAACAATCCAATATTTTCAATTTAATGAACATTAACTTGAACCCCTCGCATTTTGCGGGAGGGAGAGGACAAACTGTGTTAATTTGTTTGTTGCAAATTACAAATGACGATTGAAAAGCATTAATTCATTATTCTCGAGCGCCAGTTAACGTCGGAGACTTCACCCCGTTTGGTTGAATGAACCAAGCGATAATCATTAAAGCCGGTAAAATCAACGAACACAAAAATCACCCCGCCTTCAATATTTTCGTAATGCCAAATTTCGTAAGGGCGGGAATCTTTCTCATTCGGGAAGCGTTCAATCTCGGAAGGTTGCCCGTAGATAATGTAAACCCTTCCGCGGTCGGTTTTCCAACCTTTTTTAAGAGACATATTACCGAACACTTTGTTTGCAAATTGTACGCGTTTAAAATATTCGATTTTAGTTTCGTTCTGTAGCGTTGAGGAATTAGCATCTCTCCGCTTCCAAAATTCGTAAAGAAATTTCCTCTTGCCGTCGGTGTTGGTAAGTTTATTCCATGAGTTAATTTCCGCTTTCGAAGCAATGTATTCCGATTCTTGAAATTCCGTTTCAATTTCTTCCGGACTTAACGACTCAAGCTCCGTTGCAAGTAAATCAGCTGCAGAAGTGTTGGAGAGCAAAGTGTCCTTAACCCCCGGATTGTAAACATAAAACTTTTTTGTGGATTGAACGCTCAAGTGTTTAACTGTATCTGAAACGGAAATCACCAGCGAGTAAACTCCGCTCGGATAATTTTTAACATTTACCGCATCGATGTCAACGACCGCATTATTTTTGCGTCCGTAAAACCTGGTCTTCCGGTAGTGCAATCTGTTGAAGGAATCGAGTATGTAATGCTCAACTTTTAACGTGGCACATTTAGCATTAACATTTAGATTGTAAATTTCGTTGTAAAAATAGAACACGGAGAAATTGCGTCCGTAAATCATACTCGGGTTAGGCACGACTTCCAAAGTGTTTTTGTAGAAGTTAGAATGTTTATCAACATTGTAATTTCTAATGCTGCTTGCCAACTCAATATCGCTAAGAGAAAATCTGTCAGGAGGTGGAATGCGAATTTTAAAATCAAAAAAAGCCGTATCGGAATTTACATTAGCAGACAAATCTTTTGCAACCAAAACACAATGATATTTACCAGGCGATAAATCGTATTTTAAAAGACCTATAAGATTTTGTGCCGGTACTTCGGCGGTGTAAGGGAAATTAAAATCGTAAACTTTTCGAAGAGCAACCGAATCATTTTTAGTTTTTTTAATCAATATTTCCAATCGTCCGGCAACGAATTTTTTCCTGTCTTTTTCAAAAGGAAGCATTGTATTTTTGTAAAACGAGTAATAAAATTCCACCGTGCCAACTTTTTCATTCACGGGAAAGACGGCATAGTCCAAATCTGTTTTAAATTTTCTCTGTGCAAAAAGAGTAACGTAAGCGAGCAATATTATTAAAAAATTTCTGATTGTTATTTCCTCCCTTAAAAAACGTCCGTTCAAACGACGTTTCGAAATAAATCAAAAGGCTGAGAAAACTCAGCCTTCTTCCTTTGCTTAGTCACGAACAATATTTTTTACTTTTAAGAAAAATTTTGTGTTCAATATTCTCAAAAGCAACGTCATTAAATTTAATTTCATTCCCCTTCGGCATTTGAAATAATTCTTCTCTTCCAGTTGTAATCGTGGTACTCACCTTTTTTAGTTGAGTGTAATAATTCGTAATCGCCGTAGCCCCCCAAATCTCCGAACACGAAAATCACTCCACCTTCTATTGAATTGTAGCGCCATATTTCGTAAGGCTTTCTGTTAGCTTCGCTGGGGTAGCGATCGATTTCATCGTATGGGCCGTAAATCAAATAGACTCGTCCCCTGTCGGTTTTGTAACCGATTTTGTTCAATGTGGAAAAATGCTCGTTAACGTATTTAATGCGTTTCAAATAATCTTTTTTGAATTCGTTCACCGGAGTTGAAAGATCGGGGTCTCTCCTCAGCCAAAAGTTGTACAGAAACTTTCTCTTGGCATCGAGAGTTTTTAAATGAGCATACATCTTTTTCTCATTTTTATTAGCGATGTATTTGCATTCGTCGAAAAGCAAATCGCAATCGTCTTCGCTCATCACGCCGTACTCGCTACTTAAATAAGGTTGTTTGCTTAACATTGCATTACCGCTGGTATCCAATTTTGTAGGATTGTAATAATAGAACTGCTGGGTTGCCGCACTACCGATTCCTTTAGAGGTATCGCTGAGCCCCACAATTAAAGTGTAAGCGCCTGTAGAAAATTTCTTTAAATTTATTACGCCCACTTCCACAACGGAATTTCCCGCTCTTGAAATCGGTTTAACTTGCTGGTAAACAACTTTATTGTGTGAGTTCAAAACCCGCTTAATCATAACCAAATCACTTTTGTAATGGTCTTCCAACAAATTGTAAAGTTCGGTGTAATAAAACAAAACCGGCATCTTGCTGGAATAAATTAACGAAGGATTAGGGACTACTTCGTAATTATTTTTGAAAAAAATCGACTTCTTATTGTTACTACTTCTGATATTGGAGCACATCTCAATATCGCTAACGGAAATAATATTATTGTGAAACGGATGAACCTTTATTTTTTCCGAATAATCCTTTTGCCTTGTAGTATCGCCCAAATCCGTAGCGGTAATTGTTAAAATATACTTCCCTTTCGGCACATCAAATCCAATTGCGCCGATAATATTCCTTAACTTTTGTGAAGAAATCATTTTCCGGAAAGGTGAAAGAATTTTAAATTTGTAATTCACAACATAATGTTGAAGCGAATCGAGAATTTGAATGTGCATTATTGCTCCAATCTTCTGTGAATTGTTTTGTGCAGTAAATTCAGTCAAGTCTTTTTGATGGAAGAGGTAGTAAATTTCCAAATAGGTATTAACCGAATCGAGTTTAAACCGTGCGTAATTAAATTCGAAAGTAAGTTTCCCTTTCCCTTGTGTAAACGTTGTAATTAATATTAAAAATAAAATTACTCTTTTTAACGATTTCATTACCACCTCAAAATATTAGAAATAAAACTTTAATTTTGCATTTCGCAAATTACTAAAAGAAATTTTACAAATGAAAAGTCTAATTCTCAAACCATGGGGGTGTCTAAAAAATAAGCCTGTCATTTCGAACCCCGATTTATCGGGGTGAGAAATCTTTGGAAACATTGCGAAACCTGCCTGCAGGCAGGTTCAAAAGATTTCTCCCCGCCTATGGCTGGACAGGACCACCAAGGCGGGGTCGAAATGACATTTTCAGACCTTTTGGACAACCCCTTACCAAGATGTTTGTTTTTCATCAATCAGTAATGAGTTCCAACCTTAACCTCAACCTTAACCTCAATCTTAACCTTAACCTCAAACCCTAAACCAAAAATAACAGACAATCATCCATTTATCCAACCATCCAATCATCCAACAATCCAATCAATTTACTCACCCCACATTCATCATAACATAATTAATATACGTCTCAAATCAAACATTATTGTTTAATTATTAAATATTCTTCTTAACCACTTTAATTATCCAATCGCTTAACGCTTTCATTGCCTTCGGGGAAAAGGTTTCCTTTATCCGTGAATATTCTGTCGGCAAGCCCGTATCAGATGTTTGGAAAAAATGGTTCAAACCGGGGAGAATCATTGTTTTAACATTTTTATTACCACCTTTAATCAAAGCATTTTTAATTACCATTAAATTTTTCTCCGGTTGTACTTGCAAATCCTTTTCTCCGTACAAAATCAGAGTCGGACATTTAATTTGCGAGAAGATCGTGTCCGGCAATAATTTAACATAAAAACGGAACCAAGGGCTTAACAAGAATTTTAATTTTTTCTTAAATACATTATCCGAATATTTCCATTTCTCAGCATATTTTTTACTGAGAGATTTTTTAAACTTCTTAAAAATTGATTTCAATTTCTTCGCCGCCTCGGATGAATCCTTTGCCGCTGCAATTGCATTGTACATCTGCTTATCTATTTTATAATCAATCATTATTTCTTTCTTGGGTACTTTCCTCAACGTTTGGATGTCTTTTGTTTGAGCGAGTAAAACATCCTTAGCACGCAAGCCGGGGGTTGCCAACAAAGCAGTAAAAGAAATATTTTTAACTCTGCTCGCAACGAATGCCGCAGTCAGACCTCCTTCATTAAATCCTATTAAGCCAATTTTAGAAGTATCCACTGTGTTTAATCCCTTAAGATAGTGAATGCAAGAAATAATATCGCTTGCAAAATCATAGGTAGTGGCGGCAAAATAATTTCCGGTAGAACCGCCCATTCCTCTATCGTCAATTCTTAAAACTCCG